>JAKSPX010000159.1 GCA_024404415.1 Clostridia bacterium
GATATCGGCATACTTCTCCCCAAGCCACCTGGGGTAGCGTCCGTCCGCCTTTCCGAAGCCCATCGTCACGGGGTGGTAATCCATGGAGCCACGCCAGATGTGGATGCCGGTCAGCTCGTTATCCACCTGCAGCATGACCACCGGGCCGCCGTTTTGAGCCATGAAGGGGCGAACGACCTCGGCAAACGCCTTATAGTATTTCCGCGCCTTTTCGAGGAACACCGGGTGCAGGTAGGAAACGCCGTCATACGTGAAAGTTTCGTTTTTCACATTCCGCGCGAGGATCTCCGGGTAGTTATCGAGCAGCCACGTCGGGAGGCCGCCGTTTTTGAGCTCCGAATACTGATAGGGGCCGGGGCGTAGAAGGACGTTGAGGCCCATCGCGCCCGCAAGGCTCAGGAAGCCCGCGAGATCTCTTTCCGGGCGGTCGCCGAAGAGGATGGTCCCCTCCTCCGGCTCGTGGATGAGCCACGGCACATAGGTGGCCAGCGTGTTGCCGCCCGCGTCGAGGAAGAGCTGCATACGTCTCTTCCAGTCGTCGCGCGGCACGCGGAAATAATGGAATTCACCCGAGACCAGATAGCGGTCCTCGCCGCCGATCCTGAATCCGATGTTATCAAAAGCAAAAGTTGGCATGATGTGGCTCCTTTATCAGAAGTTTGACGTTCACGCGCCGTCCCCGTCCCCCGTTCGGCAGAGCGAAGAAGTACACGGTGTGATCTTCCTGTTACTTCAATTCAAATTTGACGTCCGCTTCGTCGGCCGGCGCATCGAGGATAGCGTGGTCGAGCGTTCCGACCGTGAGATCGTCCTTCGGCTCATGAAGCTCGAGGACTTCGATGACGTTTTCTTCTTTTAATAATTCGCCCGGGACGTAGAGCGTTCTCTGCGGGCCGAGCTCGGTATAGCGCCCGAGGTTGAACCCGTTGACCCACACGCACCCGCGGTGCCAGCCCTCCATATCGAGGAAGGTGTCGACGCCCGCTTCGGCCTTAAAGCCCGCTCTGTAAACCGCCGGGAGGCCCTTTTCGGGAAGCTTTTCGGCGTAGGTAAGCCCGTCAAGCGATCTCAGGGGCAGCGTGTAGGTATCAAAGCCCATGCAGTTGGCAAGGTTGAAGAGATAGGAACCGTTCGGTTGTTCGATGGCGAAGCGGACGCAGCCGAGGATGCCCTTGCGGTCATAGATGTTGTAGCCATAGTCGATGCGGCCGCAGTTTTCCACCAGAATTGCAAGCTCCGCGCCGCCCTCCGGGTTGGAGAAGAAGATATCAGAGTTTTCTGCCTCGCGCATCATGCTGCCCTGATAGACGCCGTTCAGGTAAATCGTCGCGCGGTCGGCAAGGCCGTCGATCTTCAGATGGTATTTTCTCGTATCGGCATAGGGGATGAAGGTCTTGTAGAGAATGAATCCGTAGTCCTGATCGAGATCCTCCATGCACCACGGCTTGCCGGTGAAGACGTGCTTTTCGGCGATGGCCGGGGCGTTTTCAAGCAGTCCGGCGGCCTCGGTGAGCCTGATCGGCGGGAGGGTCTGGGCGCGGTAAGCAGGCGCGACATGCGGCCTTTTTTCCTTGCCCAGCGCTTCATCGAGCACGTCGCGCATGGCGAAGAATTTGTCGCGCGGGGTACCTTCCTCACTCACGGGCGCATCGTAATCGTAGCTGGTGCAGAGCGGCGTGAACTGATCCTTGCCGCTGTGGTCAAGGGATCCGTTCATAAACCCGAAGTTGGTGCCGCCGCAGAACATATAAAGATTGACCGCCGCGTCCTTTTCAAGCGCCTTTTTGAAATAGGCCGCACAGTCCTCCGCCTCGGCGTTGACCGAGAAGGAGCGGCCGGTAAACTGGATCCTGCCGACCCAGGCTTCGCCGCACATGAGGGGCTTATGTAGCTTCATGGAATCGAGAATTTCGAGGTCGCGGATGCCGCCGGGGACAGCCTGGGCGTCCACGCCGTTCCAGTTTTCAGGAAGGGTGCCGTTTAAGAATTTGAAGGGATCCGCGCCGTTTGCCGAGGTAAAGGGAAGCACGAGGCCGTTTTCGCGGTAATCGTCGCGGAGCGTTTTGAGGTACTCCTTGTCGCTTCCGAAGCTGCCGTATTCGTTTTCAAGGCCGAGAAGGATGACCGGGCCGCCCTCGGTGAACTGATAGGGGCGCACCTTTTCGCACAAGACCTTGTTGTAATTCTTCACCCGCCGCATCCACTCCGGGTCGGAGGAACGGACGCAGAGATTGCGGTCTTTCAGAAGCCAGCTCGGGAGGCCGCCCATTTCCCACTCGGAGCACATATAGGGCGAGAGACGGAGCCAGACGTAAAGCCCCTCCTCTTTTGCCATTTTGAGAAAGGCCGGGAGGTCGGTAAGGCCCTCAAACGAGAATTCCCCCTCCTTCGGCTCGTGGAGGTTCCACGGGACGTAGGTGGTGATGGTCGTGAGGCCGAAGTCCTTCATCAGCTTCATACGCTTGCGCCAGCCGCCCGGCAGAACGCGGAAATAATGCAATTCGCCGGATAAAAGGCGTGTCTTTTCGTTATTCAGGTAGAGCCCATCGGGGCGGATCTCGACTGTGTTCATATTGTCTATCCCTTTCTCATCAAATCGCTTTCGCATTTTCCAGTGCTTTTATCAATTCGTCCGCCGGAAGGTCGGCTTCGATATACATCTTATCGGAAGCGTGGAGGACCGTCTTTCCGTCTCTTTCCTCCGGGATCTTCTTATCCCCGCGGAAATCGCGGAAGACGCAGAAAGCCTTTGCCGGAAGATCAAGAAGCAGTTCCCCTTCTCCCGCTTCGTGCCAGAAGGCAACGGTCGGCTTCTCCCTTTCGATAAAGAACGCGCGGAAGCCTTCGGGTACTTCGATCTTTTTCCAGACGCAGAGGGAATAATCCCCCTTTTCGTCGATCAGGAGAGTATGCTCGGTTTCAAGGTCGCGGAGGGCTTCTTTCTGCTCTTCGGTGAGCCACTTTTTCGTCCTCACGTCCTCCCAGCGGCGCATGGTCTCGAGGATGTCGCCCGTGCGCGGGTGAGCGTTCAGCTTTTCCAGGCTCATCTGGATGGTCACCGGGCAGTTCCATCCGGCGGCACGGGATGTGCCGTATTCATACATATCGGCCTGGGTCTCAGGAGCCCAGAAGCCCCACCAGCCGAAGTTGAGGCGGGTGAAGTCCTTCCGCATACGGGGTGCTTCCTCGGCCGGGTGTTCGCCGATCTTCGCTTTGAAGATCTCGGGCGGGAAGATATCAAAGGCGTTGCCGCCGGACATATAGTGCCACGAGAAGTGCGATTTGGCCGCGCCCTCCACGAAGAGCGGCGGGTTTTAAACTTATTAAGAACGCGCATCTGCCCGCGCGGGACGTTATAATCAAAGGGGGCGCTGACGCCCTCGGAGCCGTCAAAATAACAGAAGGTGAAGCCGGCGTTGTAGGCGTCGGCAAGCTTCTCCGCGATCTCGTCGGCAAGGGAGGATTCCTGATCGAGATAGATGCTCCCGCCGCCGTATTCGCTCACATCCAGAACGCCGCCGATCTGCCCTGCGGGATGGTCAGCCGGGAGGGTATCATGTGCGCCTCGGCGAACGCCGGTGAAGCGGTAGGGTCTCTCAGCTAAATAGCCTTCATAGCTGAAAAGTTCTCCGCCGAAAGCGAGGATGCGGCATTTATCCGCCATGACTGTGTCGGTCGGATCCTCCTCCACTTCGAGGAAATCCTCACCCCGATAGGCCTTCGCCAGCGTGAAATGACGCGTGAGGTGAAGTCGGTGGTCGGCCCGCGGGGTGACATACCGGCTTTTCACACCGATATGCGTCTGGAGCATGTGGAAGCCCGGGAGAATCCCCGCCGCCTTGATCTTTTCAAGCATTTTTTCAAGGTCTCTGCGGCCATTCGGGTATTCAGCGCGGTAATCGTAGTTCCCGAGCAGGGCGTAAAGGTTCCCCTCGCGGAAAAGGCAGGTATAATAAAGGAGCATGAGGTGGAAGCCGCCCTCTTTCGCGCGGCGGATATGCTCGTCCACGTTTTCCGGCGTAACGTCCGCCGACCAGTAGATCGAGGCGTTGATGAGGTCGCTTCTGCGGCTCTTCACGCCCGCGTAAAGCCCGAGATCTTTTTCGAATTGATCCACCGCGTCGAGGAATTCTTCCTTCGCCGTACAGAAAAGCGCGGCAGACTCGCCCCGGAGCCTGGAGCCCTTTACCGCATCGGCGGAAAGGAGCATATAGTCCTTTCTTTCCTCCCCGTCGATATGGGCGGACGCATCCGCACCCATAATGGCGACGGCTGTCTTTTCATCCCAGAGGACATTTGACCATGCGCCGAAGTTCTCGCGCTTTTTCAAGGGAAGCCTCAGAAGACCGAATTCCGCGACCGGCGGCGCGGTCATATCGAGTCCTGCGTAGTCCGCGGGGTGGACGATGAAATCCTCCAGCGTGAAGAGCATATAGTCTTCTTCGACCGTGACGCGGATGACTGCCTCGTAGACCAACTATGTAAAGTCAAGCAGGAAATTGGTCAATGAAAGAAGAAT
>JAKSPX010000016.1 GCA_024404415.1 Clostridia bacterium
GGATGGATTCGATCAGGCTGATCTTGTCGGAGGGGATGTCGGTGTAGGAGAAGCGGACGTAGAGGTCATTGGCGTAGCGGCCGAGGAGGTAGATGTGCTCGGTCTTTTCGGTGTTCAATAAGCCGAAATTGATGTCCCAGAGCCAGCTTGTTTCGCTCGTGAAATACTTGCGGCTGACCGCGTCGACGATGACGATCACGGCGTGGTCTTCCTTCTGCTGGGTGGTGTAGCGGATGGACTGGTCGTAGGAGACGGAGTTTTCGTGCTTGGAGGTGAGGAGCATGCCGTGGGCGGAGCCGAGCTTATATTCCACGACGCGGCCGTTTTTCAGAACGTAGTTGCTGATCTGCTCAGCGACCTTGCTTCCGGGAATGCCGATCATGCGGCAGACAGCGTAGCAGGCGCAGATGTTGTAGACGTTGTAGACCGATTTGAAGGCGAGGGTGATCTTGTCCTCGTTGTTGAGGGTGATGACGCCTTCATCGAGGTCGCAGTCGGTGACGGTGAAGGTGGTCTCCTGCTTTTTGTAGCCGCATTTCGGGCAGGAGAAAGCGCCGATGTGGTTATAATGGACGTAATCGTAGGTCATTTCGGCGTTGCAGAGCGGGCAATACTTGCCGTCATCATACATGCCGGGGTTCTTTTCGTAGTCGAAATTCTGCTTGTCCATGCCGAACCAGACGACTTTTTCGTGATCCTTGGCAAAGAGGGAGATCAGCGGATCGTCGGCGTTGAGAAGGAGGGTGCAGTCATTACCGATGCTCTGGCGGATGGCGTTAAAGACCCACTCAGGGTGCGCGTTGCGGGTGAGCTGGTCACGGTAGAGGTTGGTGATGACGTAATGGGTCGGCTGGAAATTCTTGAAGGTGAAGCGGGCGTAGCGCTCGTCCGATTCGATCAGGAGGACGTCCTCCTTGCATTTGCCGGAAAGCGAGCAGCTATTGAGGATCATGGTGGTGACGCCTTCGATCTGGTTGGAGCCTTCCTTGTTGTAGATGATGGTCTTGCCGGCGGCGGTGAGCACGCGGGCGATCATTTCCACGGTGGAGGTCTTGCCGTTGCTGCCGGTGACGGCGATGATCTCGGGCGGGAGCTGGATGCGTTTTAAGATATCGGGGCAGATCTTGAGGGCATAATAGCCCGGCTTGGAGCTGCCTTTGCCGATGAGCTTGCCGACAAGACGCAGGATCTTGCAGGCGACGATGGCTAAAAACTTTCTCATGTGACGAGTGACTCCTTTGGCGATGTATATTTATTTTTTGACGACGTAATAGGGATTCGGCTTGGCGAGAAGGATGAAAATGTCGATCAACCAGCCGTAGGCAAAAAGACCGACGGTACAGAGATAGAGGATGCCCATTCCCGTCCGGCCTTCATAGAATTTGTGCGCACCGAAATAGCCGAAAAAGAGGCAGAGGAAAAAGGCGACCCATTTGTTCTTCGGTGTGCCGGGTGGGGGCGGAGGCGCGACGGGCGCGGAGCGGAAGACCGCGTCCTGAAAATCCCGGTAGGAAGGCTGACGGTAGGCTCCCTCGTTCCCGGACGCGCGGTTTGGAATATAGCCGCAGTTGGGGCAGGCGTTTGAAAAGTAGGTCTCGCCGCAGACCGGGCAGGTCTTCTCTTTCTTGCCGACCTTTACGCCGCATTGCGGGCAGTAAAGACCGTTATCAAAGACAGTGCCGCAGTTTTCGCACTTGTGGGCAAAATCGGAAGCGCCGCAGGAGGGACAGAACTTGACGCCTTCCGGCAGCTCCGAATCACAGTGCTTGCATATTTTCATGGTTCGTTCACCACCGCAATCAGAATGGATACGTAAACTCACATACTCTTTTCATTATAGTACGAGAAAGGTGAAAAAGCAAGAAAAAGGATACGCCCGGCGGGATATTTTCGCCGGGCGTAAAGAGAGGGAGTTTTGAATTACATGCCGTCGATGAAGCGGTCGATGACCAGCTTGCGGAAGGCGGGGGAGAGGGTGCAGAAGTAGGCGGTGAAGCCGGTGACGCGCACCACCAGGTCGGGGTGGGACATCGGGTCGCGGTCGGCCTCCATCAGGACGTCCTTGTCGAGCACGTTGATGTTGACGAGGGTGCCGCCCATGCGGAAATGGGTCTTGATGACGTCGGCAACACGCTCGATGCCGCCCTCTTCGGCGGAAAGCCGCGGGTCAAATTCGAGCTGCAGAGGAGCCGGGTCGCCCCAGCCGGGCTGAATGGCGGCAATGCCTGTCGCCATGGCGGTGACGGCGCCGTCCTTGCGGAAACCGGGAGTCGGATTCGCGCCGTGGGTAATGGGCGCGCCCTTGTGGCGGCCGTTGGGGGTCGCGCCGACCGTGCTGCCGAACTGGATGGTGCGGGACCACGAGAACCACCCGGGGATGATCTGCGCCGGGGCGGGCATCGGGTAGCCCTTGACGGTCGCGGCCCAGGTCTCGCTTAACCACTTGGCCCACTTGTCGCCGAGCGAATTGCCCGCGCAGTATCTTTCAGAGGTCGAGAGCATCAGGCGGATGCGCTCGCCCTGTACGCCTTCGAAGTCGCATTTCAGCCATTTGTCGAGTTCTTCGTAGGTGAGTTTCTTTTCCTTCTCGACGCGCTGTTCAAGGGCGGCGAGTGAGTCGGCCACCGTGCCGAGGCCCGCGCCGTCGATGCCGAAGGTAAAGAGCTCGGCGCACTGGGAGATGTTCTCACCGCGTTCGATGGTGCCCTGCATCATGAGGTTCATCACCAGCTCCGGGAATACCTTATGCTGGTACTTCATGTGGAAGAGGATGCCCTTGGCCGTCACGTCGACGGCGGCTTCCATGTGCTTCTTTATGAGCTTTTTAAGCGTTTCCAGCGACTTTTCCTCGTCGGATGCCATCATTTCGTCAAAGGCGACCATGAAGAGCTTGGCGACGTTTACTTTAATGGTATCGTTAAGGGAGTATTCGCGTCCCGGGACCGACATCCAGTGGCAGCCCACGGCGTAGCGGCTGCGGGCGATCTCGCGGGTGATGCCCTTGTTTTTGGTGTACTTCATGAGGCCGAGGTCGCCGGAGAAGCGCGGCCAGCCGCGGCGGTCTTCAAAAATCGTGCGCACGGCCTGCAGGAAGAACTTCTCGTCCATGTTCTCATGCCACCTCACGGTGAGGTTGCAGGAGGCGTCGAGCCAGCATCCCGCTTCGAGGATGAGGTAGGAGAGCTCACTTGTCATGTCGTTGCCGTCCGCGTCCGGGCCGGAAAGCTGGTAATAGTGGGTGTCGACCAGGAGAAGGTCGGCGACGATGAATTTGGCTTTTTCGTCGTCAAGGATCCCCGCGGCCTTGTCGCGGCGGTAGTAGGGGAGGAGCATCACGTCGAGCTGGCATCCCGCGCCGTCGCGGTTATACATTCTGGAGACGGTCGCCATCCACGCCATCCACTGGCAGGCCTCAAGGAAGGTCGCGGGCGGGGAGGAGAGGATGTGCTTGTTGGCTTCGAGCATTTCTTTGAGCGTTTCTTTGCATTCGGGGCGCTCTTCAATGGCGAGGAGGCGCTCGATCTCGTCGATGTGGCGGGAGATGAAGCCCTGAATGGCCAGAACGGTGCGCTCCTCCGCGTCGTAGAAGACGTCCTTTTCAGGGTCGGTGTTCAGCGCGCGGTAGTGGCGGACTTTTTCAAGGATGCCGCCCCAGCCGAGGCGCAGACCGATGGAGTAATCGGCGGCGAAATGCGCCCATTTGGCGATGCCGGGGTTGGTGTCGTATAATTCCTGCAAAGGCTTCAGATGGTCGTAGGAATAATAGGAAGGCCACGGGTTGGCTTCGCGGTACTTGTCGAAGCGGTCGCGCCAGCGCCCGGCGAGGATCTCCAGCGGGTCGACGTAGACCGGGTGATTGGCCATGAAGCGCTCGTAGTTCTCGATGCAGGCGGTGATGCCGAAAATGCCGCCGTCCTTGGTGACGGGGGTGAAGGAATAATCCTTCGGGAGCGGCACGGTGCCGTAGTCGTCGGCGTCCATGTAACCCTGCTGGCTCATTTTGCCCTTGGTGTCTTCGATCTTTTTGGCGCGCAGGAGCTTCATGCGTTCAAAATATGTCATCATAATGGGTATGCCTTTCTTACTTGGTGATGTTGGCCGCGCGGACGGGGATACCGGCTTCGCGCGCGGCGGCGGCAAGCGATTCCATCAGCTCTTTCGAGGGCTTTTCAAACTGCCGGGCTTCTTTCCCGAGTGCCTCGGCCTTGGAAACGCCGAGCGGATGGTAGGGAAGAAGCTCGTAATAAAGAAGCGTCGGGAGCGAGGAGGCGAAACCGGCGATGGCGCGGATGGTCTTTTCGTCGGCATTGACGCCCGGAATGACCGGGGTACGGAGAATGAGGGGCTTGCCGAGACTTGAGACGGCGCGGATGTTTTCCCGGATGCCCTCAAGCGGCACGCCGACGAATTCTTCGTGGCGCGCACTCTCCGCGTCCTTGCAGTCGCACATCACAAGGTCGGCCTCTTCGACCGCTTGCAATACGGCCTCGCGGGAGGTCGACATATTGGTCTCGATGGCGGTGCGGATGCCTTCTTCATGACATTTGGCGAAGAGCGCTTTGGCAAAGGCGGGACGGCAGGTCGGTTCGCCGCCCGAAAGGGTCACGCCGCCCTCGTTTCCGTAATAGGCCTTGTCCTCGGCGACGACGGAAAGGATCTCCTCTACCGTCATCTCTTTCCCGCAGGGGACGCGCGCCCCGGCGTAGCAGCCATCCTTGCAGAGGCCGCAGAGGATGCATTTTTCAGGGTAAAAGAGGGTCTCCGGCTCAAAGGAGAGGGTCTCGGGGTTATGGCACCACGCGCAATGCAGGTTGCAGCCCTTGGTGAAGACAGTGGTGCGGATGCCGGGGCCGTCGTGCACGGAGAAGCGCTGGATGTCGGTGATGACGGCGGTCATAAGGTCTCGGCCTTCCCGGAGGCGGCGGCGCGGATGCCCGCGTCCAGAAGCTCCATGGCTTTGAGGTTCATTTCAAGCGTCAGGGTCTCGTGGAGCGGCGCGCCGGAATCCATGTGGCGGACGAAGGCGTCGGCGGTGTCTTTCATGCCCTCGGGGAGCTTTTCGATCGGGAATTCTTCAATTTCGCCGTAGGGAGAGGTGAAACGGACGACGGTGCCATCATTGGTCGGGTAGGCGGTCAGCGCGCCGTATTCGCCGTAAACGATGGGGGCGCACTGGGCGAGAGGCTGCGGGGTCGTCCAGGTACCTTCGATGTTGCAGACGGCCTGATCGAACTTGGCGATGATGGTGGCGTTGTCTTCCACGTCGCCCCACGGGGAGGTGAGGTTGGACTTCACGCCGACGACCGAAGTGGCCCTGCCGCCGACAAACCACGCGGCAAATAAGCAGCCGTAGCAGCAGAGGTCGAGCATGGCGCCGCCGCCGCATTTTGATTGATGCCACCAGGTGCGTCCCTTGGCTTCGGGGGTCATGTCCTCGGCGGTCTCGGTCACGCCGCGGTGCTTGGCGCCGGGGCCGAGGGGGCCGGTGTGGCCCGCACGGTACTGTAAGCCGATGACCTTGCCGATCTTACCCTGGTCGACGAGGCGCTTCATCTGGTGGAGCCACGGACGCCAGGTGATCGGCCAGTTGACGATGGCGAAAACACCGGCTTCGCGGGTGACCTTTTCGATCTCCACCGCGTCGGCATAACTGATGGCCATGGGCTTTTCGATGCACACGCCGCAGCCGCGCTCGGCGCAGGCCTTGACGATGGCGGCGTGGTAGAAGTTTTCACTCGTGATGATGGCGAGGTCGGGCTTTTCCTTGTCGAGCATTTCCACGTAATCGTCGTAGACGCGGGTAATACCGAAGTGCTCCTTGGCGAAGTTCAGGTTCCAGGTGCGGGTGTAGGGACCGAAGCTGATCTCCTCGACCAGCGGATGGGTGTCGGCGCAGGCGACGAGGTCGATTCTGGGGTTGGCGTAAAAGCCCGCGGCCACGTCGTTGATGTGCATGTGGGCAAAACCGATGATGACGACCTTGTATTTTCTATCCATTTTACGCCTCCAATTCGGAGATGGCGATCTCACGGCCCTCGTCCGAAGAGCGGTAGAAGGCTTCGATGGCGCCGGAGATATTCAGGATCTCTTCCTTCTTGATGAGGTATTCGCCCTCGTTCCGGAGCACCTGAATGACGTTATCAAAGAGATGGAAGTGCATGAAGAAGGGCTGGGTCGCCTTGTAGGGAGATTCGTCCACGATGCGGGGCTGGACGTCGGTCAGGTAGCCGCCGGAGGTGGAGTAGAGCTTGCCTTCGGGGAGGTAAATGCCCGCCTTGTCGCCGGAGAGACGAATGTCAAACTGCTCGGGCTGGTTGATGGCCCAGGCCGCCTTGAAGGAGCAGGACTTGTTGCCCTTGAAGCGGATGTAGCCGGAGGCGAATTCTTCCACGGAGAATTCCTCGTCCTTGTAGGGGCGCGGGGTGAAAACGCCGCCGTATGCGCCGGAATCCGAGAGGGTGGGGGGAACGTCGTCCTTGAGGTGGGAGATGATGGCCTGCGAGTTGCCGGTGACGGAAAGCACCTCGGGGTTACCCAGCATCCAGTTCATCGCGTCGAGGAAGTGCACACCGATGTCGCAGAAGGCGCCGCCGCCGTTCATTTCCTTGATGTGGAACATGCCCCAGCGCGGCACACCGCGGCGGCGGATGCGGGCGAATTCGGAATAATAGATGTCGCCGAGCATCCCCTTGTCGATCATATCCTTGGCGGCCATGAAGTCGGCGCGGAAGCGCATGCTCTGGTTGGCGAAGAGCAGCTTGCCGCAGCGCTCGGCGGTGGCGTACATTTCCTTCGCGTCACGGAGGGTGAGGGCGATGGGCTTTTCGCAGATGACGTGCGCGCCGTGCTCAAGGGCGAGGATGGTCATGGGCTTGTGGAAGTTGTTCGGAGTGCAGACCGAAACGAGGTCGGGCTTGCATTTGTCGAGCATTTCCTCGGCGTTGGTGTAGTAGGTGTCCAGGCCGCAGCGCTCGGCGGGCTCGCGGGCGGCGGTTTCGCGGATGTCGCACACGCCGACGCTCTCGAGATCGTCCGGCAGGAGGCGGTAGGCGGGAATGTGAGCGGAATTGGCGATCATGCCGTTGCCGATGATGCAGACTCTGAATTTGGTTTTCATGGTGGTTTGTCCTTTCTGTGGTGATGTTACATGGTTTTCAAAGGAGGCTTCATGTCATTCTGAGGCCGCAGGCCGAAGGATCTTTTTTAAAAGCCCGAAGAAAGGATCCTTCGCTTCGCTCAGGATGACAGGGACGGTGCGTAAACAGGCCGTCTTCTGAAAACTGAATTCTGAAAACTGAAAACTTATTTCAGCAATTCGGTATTGCCGCTTTCGGCCGCGCGGCGCACGGCGTCGAGGGCGGACATGGCGTCCAGATTGTAGTCGGGGTCAAAGAAATCGGCAAAGGGTTCGCCGGTCTCAATGCCGTGGATGAATTCGTCCGCGATGGTGGTGCGGCCTTCGGGGAGCGGGTCGAGCGGAACGACCCTGGTCGGCTCGGTGACGTGGCGTTCCAGATAAAGCGCGACCGATTTCCCGAGGCGGTTGGCGACCAGCGTACCCTTGTCGCCGAAGAGGATGGGTCCGCAGTCAATGTTGCCGGAGGCGAAGGTCGCCCAGGTGCCCTCTAAAACGGCGAGAGAATCGCCGAAATCCAGCACCGCCGCCGTGTGATCCTCGACGGGGGCGAAGGAGGAAACGAGGTTTTTCTTCATGGCGATGGCGGAGGATGCCTTCTTCCCGAGGAAGAGGCGGGAGAGGTTCGCGCCGTAGCAGATGTAATCAAGTAGCGCGCCGCCGCCGAGCTCGGAATGGTACCACCATTCGGCGGCCTTTTCCTCGTCGGTCAGATCCTGCCCGTAGGAGAAGGGGCCGAGGGATTCCATGTTGCGGTAATGGAATTTTAAGGGGCGGCCGATGATGCCTTCGCGCGCAAGGCGAAGTCCCGTGCGGATCGCGGGATCCCAGCCGGTCGGCCAGTTGATGAAGAGGCGCGCGCCGCTCTTTTTCGCGGCGGAGACCATGGCGAAGGCGTCCTCATAATCGGCCGCGAAGGGCTTTTCGATCAGAACGTGGATGCCGCGGGAAAGCGCTTCGCAGACGACTTCCGCGTGGCGGGTGTTTTCGGTGGCGACGAGGAGGATGTCGGGCTTTTCGTCAAGCAATTCGCGCCAGTCTTCAAAGAAGCGCGGAATGGCGTTTTCACGCATGAGCTGGGGAACAAGGTTTTTTTTGGAGGAAGGTTTGTCGGCGATGGTCTCAAAGGGCAGCGGCAGGTCGGAAAGACCGACCCATTCCACGTCATTCCGGGCGGAGAAGCTCTTCGCAATGGTCGTGATGTGCATCTGTCCGACGCCGACGACGGCAACACGGTATTTTTTCACTTTATTCATTCCTTTCTCGAACTCAGGATAGTATTCGGCTTACAGTTTTCAAAAGCAGTGATTACGCTTTTGTGCTCTGCCTCGGAAGGCTCCCCTTATTCATAAGGGGAGCTGGCGAGCAACGCGAGACTGAGGGGATAATCCAACTGTGTGTAACCCAAGTTGGCACGATGGGATCTACAATGTAGCCCCCTTCCACCGCTTCGCGGTCCCCCTTCCCCCATAAATAGGGGAAGGCTTCCGACTTGAATACTGAAAACTCAGAATGTGGTGTGGAGCGGGAGGATGCGGCCGGTCTCGATGCATTCCGGGATGGCGCACATGATCTCCACCAGATGGCGCTGACGTTCGAGCGACAGCACCGGCTGGGTGTCGTTTTCGATGGCGTCTAAAAGATCCTTGAGGCAGAAGGAATCGCAGAAGAAGGTCTCGCGCTCGTTCTGATCCATGGGGCGCGTCCAGCCGCGGATGCCGGAGCCGGGCTTGTCGAAGTAGACCTCGAGGTGCGGGCGGGCTTCACCGGGATCGGATACGAAAGAGATGGTGCCGTCGGTGCCGTAGACCTCCATGGTGGGCATCCGGCTGGCTCTCTGGCAGTAGCCGGTGTAAACCTCGCCGATCACGCCGCCGCCGAAATCGAGGGTGATGATGTAGTTGTCAGGAAGCTTGGAGGCGTCGATGATCTCGCCGTCAAATTTTCCGGTGCGGATGAGGCGGGAGGGAATGGAGGTGGCGGCCATCACGCCGACACGCTTTGCCGGGCCCAGAAGATCGGTGATATAATGTAAGCCGTGCACGCCCATGTCGTAAAGCGCACCGGAGCCGGGCTCGTAGAACCAGCCGGGGTGGTTGTCCCTGTACTGGAAGTATTCCGGGCCGCCGTGGGCGACCTGTACGCGCGCGGTGGTCACCTTGCCGATGACGCCGTCGGCGATGAGCTGGCGCGCCTTGCGGTTGGAGTGGCGCATGGCGTGCACCGGGGCGGCGTTGGCCTTGAGGCCCATCTTTTTCGCAAGCTCGATCTCCTCGGTCACGGCTTCTACCGTCAGCCCGGCGGGCTTCTGGGTGAAGAGGTGCTTGCCCGCGGCGAGGGCCTTCATGTTGATCTCGTGGTGCGCGGGGATGGAGGTGGCGTCCATCAGCACGTCGAAATCGCATTTTTCGAGCAGCTCGTCAATGGACGAATACCACTCCTTGACGCCGGCTTTTTCGGCGTAGGCCTTGGCGCGCTCCGGGACGATGTCGCAGAAGGCGACGATCTCGGCGTTTTCAATGCGCGGAACGTCCTTGAGGTACTGGCCGCCGCAGAAAGAGCCGCAGCCGATCATGGCGATCTTGTATTTTTTCATACCGATAAACCTCCGATATTGATATAATGCTATCATATCATGCCTCGGAGAAAAAGCATAGTCCCTTTTTGGAGAAAAAAGAAATCGAAATCGGGACTTGACAAATCGCTGTTTTTGTGATACCTAAAAGGAGTGAGAAAATGCGGAAAAGAAAGGGGAGAGCGACTTGAAGGTGGTATATCTGATGGCGGAGGACAGCTATCGGGTCTCTTCGTGGTATGCCGAGACTTTTTCGGGCGTGATCGGCATGGCCAAGCGCCGCTCGGTCAACGTGGAGATCCTCACCGAGGCGGAGGATCCCAGACGGTATAAGGACAAAACGGTCATTCTTCTCGGCTTTTCCGGCGTGTGGACCAAGAAATACACCGCGCTTTACGCGAGCGTGGGTGCAAACGTCATCCTGATCTGCCTGGAGGAGGAAAAAACGCCGGAGCGGGTGCACGTCATCGAGCTGGATCGGTCGCGCGCCATCCGCGAGGTCATGCGCCGCATGGCGGCCGCCGGGCGGAAAAGGATCCTGCTCTTTGCGCCGGACCGCGGCTCGGTCTCCGACAGAGAAAGGGAAGAGGCCTACCTTGCGGAGGCGATGGAGCTCGGCCTTGCGGTCGGCAAAGCGGACGTCTACCCCAACACGGGAAAATTGGAGGACGCCTTCCTCTCCTTAAAGCCGCACCTGCGTGAATATGATGCGGCGGTCTGCGTGAACGATTTTGCAGCGCTGCTCCTTCTGCGCTCCGCTGTAACCGAGGGCGTCAGGGTGCCGGAAGATCTGATGGTGACGGGATTCGGGAACATGAAGCTTGCTTCGGCGACCTCTCCCTCGCTTTCGACCGTGACGCTTGACTACGGCGAGGCGGGCAGGCAGGCCATGGAGGCGGCGCTCTATTTTGAAAAGCACCCGGAGGTGACCTCGTCGGTGATGACGCTCGCGTCGCGGGTGATCTGCCGCGATTCGACCGGGATGCTCCCGCCCTTTGAGGAAGTGCGGCGCGAAAGAGGGGAGAGCGCGGGGAGCGTGCCCTTCTTCAGCGACGACACGGTCTTGAAAATCGCGCACGCCAACGCCCTTCTGACGGCGGCGGACGCCACCGACCGCGCGATCCTTTCGGCGTTTCTCAGAGGCTACCGTTCCTCCGAGGCGGCGGAGGCCTGCTTCATCTCGGAGAGCACCTTCAAAAAGCGCATGAACCGTCTCCTGACCCATGCGGGCGTTTCGACGCGCGCGGAGCTTCTGGAGTTACTGAAAACGGTGGGAATCGAAAAAAGTGAACAATTGGAAGAGGGTTAAAAGCCTTAAATATATGGAATTTTCCATTTATACTCATGCAAGTTTATGTTGACAAAGATAAGGTCGTGTAGTATAATAATTTCAAATCTTTAAAGGCTGTGACGAAGACGGTCCGCGAGGAAACGCACAGAGAGTCGGCGGTTGGTGCGAGCCGACGGCGGAATCGCAAAGGATCCATCCCTTCTGAGCCGGAAGCCCGAATCCCTCAAAGAGGGCAGTAGGCGTTTCCCGTGATTGCTGCGTAAAGGCATAGGAATTATCGGATTCCGAGAGGGGCAGCTTCGGCTGCAATTTGAGTGGTACCGCGGATGAGTTTTCACCCGTCTCAAAGAGATTTGAGACGGGTATTTTTATTGATTGGCAGGAGGAAACACTATGGCGACCGGACAGACTGACAAACTGCAGGAGGTAGCGCTGCGTATCCGCGAGATGCGCGAGATCACCGGCTTTTCCGAGCAGCAGATGGCGCAAAAGACGGAGGTCACCCTGGAAGAATACCGCGCTTACGAAGCGGGAAAGCTGGATTTCCCCTTCACGTTTATCCATAAATGCTCTCTGGCCTTCGGCATCGGCATCACCGATCTTCTCGAAGGCAAGAGCGCGCACCTCTCCTCGTACACCGTCACCCGCAAGGGGCAGGGCCAGCAGACTGCCAAGGAAGACGGCATCGAGATCCAGAACCTCGCCCCGATGTTCCGCAAGAAGATCGCGGAGCCCTATTGGGTGCGCTATGAGTACGAGCCGGAGCTCCAGGACAAGCCCATCCACCTGACCAAGCACTCCGGCCAGGAATTCGACTTCATCATGTCCGGCCGCCTGAAGATCCAGGTCGGCGACAACGTCGAATACCTCAGCGAGGGCGACAGCATCTATTATAACTCCTCCACCCCTCACGGCATGATCGCCGTCGACGGGCGCGAGTGCCTCTTCGTGGCCGTTGTTCTGCCCGGCGAA
>JAKSPX010000160.1 GCA_024404415.1 Clostridia bacterium
CATGGAATAGCGGTTATACTCCTCGTTATTGGAGCAGAAGCTTCTGCGTGCGCCGTGGACACTCTTGGAACCGTTCGGAAGCTCGACGTAGGCTTCGGGATGAGCCTTGCCGAACCATCTCGGCGGCGTGGCCGTCGGGGTGCCCATAACGACGCCGATGCCGGCTTCGCCCATCTTGTCGACGACTCTGTGGAAGAAGGAAAAATCAAATTCGCCGGGTTTGGGCTCCATGCGGTGCCACGCGAATTCGCCGATACGCACCAGTTTGATGCCGATCTCATGCATTTTTTCGATGTCTTTATCAATTTCGCATTCCGGCCAATCCTCCGGATAATAGGCAACGCCCAGATAAGGGGCTTTCAGGTCTTTCATAAGCACGTTCCTTTCGATTGAGTATACTTCATTTTAACCGTTTCCCGGTGGGATTGCAAGAAGAAAAACTGCGGCAGAAGGACATTCAAAATCATGCTATTTTCACGGGTTTGATGGTTGCTCTTTTGCTTTATCCTTAAGCGTTACGCAGCTTGCTATTAACATCCGACGGATTCTGCCGCAGAGGTTTCTGTGTTTTCGGAAGGTATCTTCATCAATATCGTTGGCGGCAAATAACAACCGCAGCCACCCTTCGGTTTCTCTGCACTCTTTGAGAGCGATTTCGAATTTTGAGAGCATATCTGCTTTGCTTTGACCGTAATTCGCTTCGCAGATGTTCGCATACACGCTGCTTGAACTTTTACGGATCTGAGAAATGGTATTGGAAGGTGCGCTGATATTTCGGCAGAGAAGCTCAATATCGGCTGCAAGCTGGCCGGAATAGTCCAAAAGGTAATTTTTGTTCATTCTAACCACCTTATTACAACAGCGCGAAGCGCTGTATATCACCAAGGCAACGCCTTGCATATCATCAGCGCGGAGCGCTGCATATCATCAAGACGAAGTCTTGTATATGCCGCCCGAAGGCGGATGATATGCACACCTATGTGTGATGATATACCGCCTGACGGCGGATGAAATACACGCTTCGCGTGATGATATGCCGCCTTCGGCGGACGGCTTGGATTATATATTGAAGAGCAATTCGCCGTAGGTCGGGTACGGCCAGAGGGAGGAATCCACACGGGCTTCCAGCTCGTCGGCCACCTTGCGCAGGGAGGCCATGGCGGGGACGACGGTGTCTTTGTAAGCGCTCGCCACGCGGAGGCTGTCGTAGCAGTCCTTCGGCACGTCTGCCGTCGCGCGTTCGAGGGTCGCCAGACGGTCATAGAACTCGTCGAGCCTTTCGGAAACGTCCTCGAGCACGATGTTTTCCGCCTTGCAGGAAAGCGCGGGGTTGGCCTTTTTCTTGGCGTTCACGGCGTTTGCAAGCCGTTCGGTGAAACGGATGACGGTCGGGAGGATCTCCTGACGGCCCATCTCGGCCATGGTGCGCGCCTCGATGGCGATGACCTTGGAATAGGTCTCAAGCAAGATCTCGGTGCGGGAGAGGATCTCCTCGCGGGTGAAGACGCCGTGGCGCTCGAAGAGGGCGATGTTCTCCTCGGTGCGGTAATAGGGGATGGCGTCCACCGTGGTGCGCAGGTTGAGAAGGCCGCGCGCCTTGGCTTCGGCGACCCAGCGCTCGGAATAGCCGTCGCCGTTGAAAATGATGCGGCGGTGCTCCTTGAAGGTGGTGCGGATGAGGTCGTTGAGCGTGGCTTCGAAATCCTTCGCCTTTTCCAATGTGTCGGCAAAGGCGGAAAGCTCGTCGGCCACGATGGTGTTGAGGATGATGTTGGGTCCGGCGATGGAGGCGGGAGCGCCAAGGGAGCGGAACTCGAACTTGTTGCCGGTGAAGGCAAAGGGCGAGGTGCGGTTGCGGTCGGTGGCGTCCTTCGGGAAGGTGGGGAGGCCGTGCACGCCGATCTCCATGTGCTCGCGGTCGCCGTTTTTCAGGCTGGTGCGGTTGACGATGGCGGCTACCACTTTCTCCAGATCCTCGCCGATGAAGCAGGAGATGATGGAGGGAGGCGCTTCGTTGGCGCCGAGGCGGTGGTCGTTGCCCGCGCTGGCGACCGAGAGGCGCAGAAGATCCTGATGCTCATCCACGGCCTTGATGATGGCGGCGAGGAAGAGCAGGAACTGGGCGTTTTCACGCGGCGACTTGCCGGGGTCGAGAAGGTTGGCGCCCGTGTCGGTCGAGAGCGACCAGTTGTTGTGCTTGCCGGAGCCGTTCACGCCCGCGAAGGGCTTTTCGTGCAGAAGGCAGACCAGACCGTGCCTGTCCGCGACCTTTTTCATGATCTCCATCATGAGCTGGTTGTGGTCGGCGGCGGTATTGAGGTTGGTGAAGATGGGGGCCAGCTCGTGCTGCGCCGGGGCGACCTCGTTGTGTTCGGTCTTGGCCAGAACGCCGAGTTTCCAAAGTTCTTCGTCCAATTCCTTCATGAAAGCGGTGATGCGCGGCTTGATGGCGCCGTAATAGTGGTCGTCGAGCTGCTGCCCCTTGGGAGGCGGCGCGCCGAAGAGCGTCCTGCCGCAGTACATCAGGTCGCGGCGGCGGATGTAATACTGCTTGTCGATGAGGAAGTATTCCTGCTCCGCGCCGACGGTCGGGGTGACCTTTTTCACGTCTTCGTTGCCGAAAAGCTTCAGGACGCGCAGGGCTTCGCGGGAGACAGCCTGACTGGAACGCAGAAGCGGCGTCTTTTTGTCCAGAGAGGCACCGCCGTAGGAGCAGAATACCGTCGGGATGCAGAGGGTATTGTCCTTGATGAAGGCATAGGAGGTCGGATCCCACGCCGTGTAGCCGCGCGCCTCGAAGGTGGCGCGGAGGCCGCCGGAGGGGAAGGACGAGGCGTCGGATTCGCCCTTGATCAGTTCCTTGCCCGAAAATTCCATTAAAACGTGGCCGTTTTCGGTGGGGGAGATGAAACTGTCGTGCTTTTCGGCGGTGATGCCGGTCATGGGCTGGAACCAGTGGGTGAAATGGGTCGCACCCTTTGAAATCGCCCACTCCTTCATGGCGGAGGCAACGGCGGTGGCGACGGTGATATCCAGATCACTGCCGCTCTCTATTGTCCGGTGTAAGGACTCATAGACGTCCTGCGGCAGACTTTTCCGCATGACGTCGTCATTGAATACCATTGAGGCAAATATTTCGGGAATGTTCGTCATAAGTCAGACCTTTCTCGCATGACACGATTATAAGGAAATAATAAGCGTTTTCCGCCTTTTTGTCAATCGTTTTTCGACGATTTGACGCATTTCAGGGAAAGTGCCATCGGGAAGGGAGGATGAATTGCTTATTTTTGCAAAATTGCACAGTTAGAAGCGGCAAAACAGGACGAGATTCGGAAAATGCCTGTATTGACAGCGGTTTTCCCTTGCGCTATAATGAAGTATCAACCAGGAAAAATAATTCATTATATTTCATAAGGGGGTAAAACCATGAACAACATTCGTCCCGAAACCATGGAACGCATCACCACTCCCGCTCTCGCGGAAGCCTTTATCAATGAGCAGATCGCCGCACTTCGCGCGCAGATCGGCGACAAAAAGGTCCTTCTGGCCCTCTCCGGCGGCGTTGATTCGTCCGTCGTCGCCGCGCTCCTCATCAAAGCCGTCGGCCAGCAGCTCGTCTGCGTCCACGTCAACCACGGCCTTCTCCGCAAGGGTGAGCCCGAGCAGGTCATCGAGGTCTTCCGCAACCAGATGAACGCCAACCTCATCTACGTCGACGCTGTCGACCGCTTCCTTAATAAACTCGCGGGCGTTGCCGATCCCGAAACCAAGAGAAAGATCATCGGCAAGGAATTCATCGAAGTTTTCGCTGAAGAAGCCGGCAAGCTCGACGGCATCAAGTTCCTCGCGCAGGGCACCATTTACCCCGATATTCTCGAATCCGGCGCGGTCAAGAGCCACCACAACGTCGGCGGTCTGCCGGAAGGCCTTCAGTTTGAACTCGTCGAGCCCATCAAGCTGCTCTTCAAGGACGAAGTCCGCGTCGTTGGCAAGGCGCTCGGCCTGCCGGACGGCATGGTCTACCGTCAGCCGTTCCCGGGTCCGGGTCTCGGCGTCCGCTGCATTGGCGCCATCACCCGCGACCGCCTCGAAGCTGTCCGCGAGTCCGACGCTATCCTCCGCGAAGAATTCGCCAAGGCCGGTCTTGAAGGCAAGGTCTGGCAGTACTTCACCGTCGTCCCCGATTTCAAGTCGGTCGGCGTTCAGAACGATAAGCGCACCTTCGATTGGCCGGTCATCCTCCGCGCCGTCAACACCCGTGACGCCATGACCGCCACCATCGAGCCCATCGACTACGCGCTCCTTGGTAAGATCACCGCCCGCATCACCAGCGAAGTCAAGGGCGTCAACCGCGTCCTCTACGACATCACCCCGAAGCCCACCGGCACCATCGAATGGGAATAATCGCGAAAAGCCCGGAAAGCCTTGAAAACACTGGGTTTTCTGAATT
>JAKSPX010000161.1 GCA_024404415.1 Clostridia bacterium
CCATGACGAGCTTCCACATCAGCTCACGGGAGATGAAGGAATTGTTGGTCACGCGGTCATAGGCGGGCAGATAGCCGCGTGCGGGATCCTCGCTCATGGAATAATGCCCGCGCGTCGTGCCGGTGGCGCAGCATTCGGAGGAGAAGACCGGGATCTTGGGGTAGGTCTTGTGCGCCCAATCCAGCTTGGTGTGGTTATAGTTGATGCCGAGGAGGTCGATATCCGCGCTGATGGTGGTGGTTTCGGGCGGACGGTCGACCGCCGAGGTCATCGGGCGGTAGAGGTCGAGCTTGCGGGCGTGGGCCATCATGGCCTTGTTGATGCGGCGGCCCATGTCGGTGGCGTGGTAGGGCTCCTCGTTGCCGAGCGACCACATGAAGACCGAGGGGCGGTTGCGGTCGCGCTTGATGACGGCGTCGAGCTGGGCAATGGCCTCGTCGGTGGATTCAAACCAGCGGGTCTCGTCGAGGACGATGAAACCTAATTCATCCAGCGCGTCCATGGTGGCGGCGGGGTGCATGTAGTGGCTCATGCGCACGCCGTTTGCGCCCATGTCCTTCATCATTTTCGCCTTGTAGCGCAGGACGTTGTCCGGCACAGCCTTGCCGGTGAGACCGAAGTCCTGATGGGTGCAGACGCCCTTGATCTTGACATGGTGACCGTTGAGGAAAAGCCCCTTGTCCGGGTCGATCACGTAGTCGCGGCAGCCGAAGCGGTTTTTCACCTCGTCGACCTTCTCGCCGTTCATGCAGATCTCGGAGACCAGTGTGTAGAGATAAGGGGTATCGATGTCCCAGAGGTTGGGCGAGGGAAGGAGCGCTTCCTCGTAGAATTCGCCGAGCGTCCGCGCTTCAAGCGAATTCTCTTCCGAGGAATAGGTGAGAACGGCTTCGTTATCCGCGTCGAGGACGGTATGCTTCATGGTAAAGGCGGCCTTTTCGTAGCTGTCGTTGCGGACGGTCACGCGGGTCTCGAGGCGGTAATCATCTTCTGCCCTGCGCGGCGCGATATAGACGCCCCAGAGGTCGTAGGCGACCTTTTCGGTCAGGATGAGGCGGACGTGGCGGTAGATGCCGCCGCCCTCGTACCACCAGCCCTCGTGGCCGTTGGGCTCCACGTGGACGGCAAGGACGTTGTCTTCGCCGTACTTGACGTAATCGGTGATGTCGACCTCGAAGGAGTTGTAGCCGGAAAAATTGTGCTTGAGGAGGCAACCGTTCAAATAGACCGTGCAGATCGAGGCCACACCCTCAAAAAGCAGGGTGGCGCGCTTATCCTTGAACTCGTCGCCGCCGAAGAAGTGCTTGCGGTACCAGGCGGGGATGTAATCGAAAAAGCCGAGGGCGTTGTTGCTTTCTTTTTTTACCTCACCGGAGATGATGTAATCGTGCGGCAGGGTGACATTCTGCCACAGAACGTCGTTGTAGACCACACCGAAGCGGTAGTCGTCCACCTCGTCGTTATACTGGACGGCGGCGGGACCCCACTTCATGCGTTCGGTCTTGGAGGAGGAATAGGTCGGTCCCTTGATGGCGGGAGCCTTGGTTTCGATCTCTCCCTTGTGGAAGAGCCAGCCGGTATCAAAAAGCGTTTCTGTGCGCATAGTTGTGACTTCCTTTCATCGGTACGTTGGTGTGGTCATTTTAACACCCGGCAAAATATCTGTCAAGCCGCAGAATAGCAACAAAAAAAGGGCTGTCGCAAAATGCACACTAACTGTCATTCCGAGCCAGCGCCGCAGCGTTGGCGTGGGAATCCGTCTTCCAATAGAGGAGAGAACGGATTGCCACAACCAGTCTGCGGGCGTCAAACCAGTCCGCAGACTGGTTTATGGGTTCGCAATGACAAGGGCATTTTGCGACAGCCCCCTTATTTGCTGAAACAGGTTACATCGTAATAGCGACGAATCTGAAGATGAAGAGCAGGGCGATGATGGTGACGACGATGTCCTTCTTGGTGAACTTGCCCGTGAAGATGGTGATGAGCAGGTAGGAGATCGCGCCGATGCCGATGCCGTTGGAGATGGAGTAGGTGAGCGGCATGGCAGCGAGGGTCAGGAAGGCCGGAACAGCGGAGCGCATGTCGGTCATATCCACCTTGCTGAAGTTGCTGATCATGAGCACGCCGACGTAGATCAGAGCCGGGGCGGTAGCAGCCGACGGGACGATGCTGGCGAGCGGGCTCAGGAAGAGGCAGACGAAGAAGCAGGCGGGGGTGATGACGCTGGCGAGACCGGTTCTGGCGCCCGCGCCGACGCCGGAAGCGGATTCGACGAAGGTGGTGCAGGTGGAGGTGCCGAACACAGCACCCGCGCAGGTGGCGACGGAGTCAGCCATCATGCACTTGCCGACGTTGATCGGGTCACCGTTTTCGTCGAGCAGGTCAGCCTGAGAAGCGGCGCCGTAGAGGGTGCCGAGGGTGTCGAACATATCGACGAGGCAGAAGGAGATGATGAGGATGATCGCGTTGACAACGCCGCCGATGTTGGCGCCGCTGAACGCGTTCTTCCAGGAATCAGCCTGGAAAATACCGGTGATACCGATCTCACCGAAGTCCTTGAAGGACTGGCCGATGGCGCTGACGTCGAAGGACGGGAGCTGCCAGGTGAGGAGGTAATAGAGAACGGTGGTGATGAGGATGCCGAGAATGACGTTGCCCTTGACCTTGAGCTTGCCGAGGATGGCAATGATGATGAGGCCGAGCAGGGCGATGATAGCCGGAGCGATGGCCGCCCAGCCGCCGCCGTCTTCACCGAAGAGAGCGCCGTGGATGTCCACGAACTGCACGAGGGTGTACTGGTTGGCCTGCACGATGCCGACGTTCTGCATGCCGATGAAGGCGATGAAGAGGCCGATACCGGCGGGAATGGCCTTCTTGAGGCAGTCCGGCATACCGGTGGCGATCTGCTTGCGGAGCCCTGTGACGGTCAGAAGCAGGAAGACGAGGCCTTCGAGAAGGATGATGACCAGACCGGCCTGATAGCCCTTCACAACGTCCATGCCGGCGAAGTAAGCGCCGGAGACGAACGTGGTGCAGAAGAAGGCGTTGAGGCCCATGCCGCAAGCCTGTGCGAAAGGCATCTTGGCGTAGAGAGCCATGATCAGGGTGCCGACGATAGCGACCAGGATCGACGCGATGTAGGTGGCGTTCCAGATCTTGCCCATAGCGGCAGCGTCCGCACCCAGACCGACCAGCCAACCGGCGGCGCCGTCAGCGGCAACCTGATTCGGGTTGACGAAGACGATGTAAGCCATGGCAAAGAAGGTGGTGAGGCCGCCGATGATCTCAGCGCGCACCGAGGATGAGCGTTCTTTAATCAGAAAGAACTTTTCCATCTTGCTTTCATTCCTCCGTAATAAATTTTTTCCCTCGTTTTCACCGCTCGGAAAACTGCATGCGGCGAAAAGTCGGGCAAGAAAAAAGCAAGATTATTATATTCTGTCAAACGGAATTTTGCAAGAGGGCAAGTTTCATAAATCTTCGGAAAAAATATGTAGAAATTGTCGGGTCATGACGCCACTGCGTCGAGGATCAGAGCCAGCCTTTCGGCGCTCTTCCGGGCTTCCGGGAGGGTATTTGCCTCGGTGCCGCATTCTACGATCAGGGAACAGGGGGTCATGTGTTCGTTGTAGCGGTTTTTGGAGATGGAGATGGGCCTAACAAAATCCTCGTAGCGCGCCATGGCTTCCTTTTGAAGCTTTAAGGCGAAGGAGAGGTTGGAAAGCCAGTTATCATGCTTAAGGAGGGCGTTTGAGCCGACCACGAACATGATCTGGGAGGACTCTCCGTCGCCTGCGACCAGTTTATACCGCGTGCCGTCGGAGGAGGAAAGGCTGTCGCGGTGCACGTCCAGCACCATCCCGATGGAGGGATCCTCCTTAATATGCTTTTCGATGACCGCAAGCGCCGTTTTATAGGAGGAATTGTAGTGCGGGACGTCGCACATGGTCTCGTCGTGGACGACGCGGAAGCCTTTTTCCTCCAAGGCCGATTTCAGAACGCGCCCGACGGCGACCACCGACTCGGCAGGATCCTCCGAGCGGGCGGCCATGTCCTTGCACCAGTAGGCCGTCTTGTAGGCGCTGTAAGCTTCGCTCCCGTGGGTGTGGATGATGAGGATCGACATGGTCTTTTTATCAAATGCGAGCTCTTTTTGGAGGAGCGCGTCCGCGTCAAAGGAGAGGCCGGGGTTGTTTTTCGGCGTCATGGAGGAATGGATGGTCACGGCCTTCAAGGGCTCCGCGTCTTTGGGCGGCTCTTCGTTTTCAACGGAAGGCGGCGCGTACTCGACGACGTGGTAGGGGATGGCGCCCTCGTCGGGCGTGAAAATGAGCAATTCCTCCTTTTCTTCCTCCTCTTCCGCCTCCGTGACCGGGGCCGACGCGGCAAGCGAGACAGGCTCCTTCAAGGTCAGCCTGTCCCCGGTCAG
>JAKSPX010000162.1 GCA_024404415.1 Clostridia bacterium
CGGAGGAAGCTGTGAAATCCCTCCGCCCGGCGGTGATGGGCATTTCGACCGTTCATAGCGACGTCGGCGTCAACCGCCGCGAGATCAGAGAGGACGGAAGCGTGGCCTTGGGGCAGAATCCCTTCGGAAGCTACGACCCGACCATGACGGTGATCTCTTTTGCGGAGCCGGACGGCAAGCTCATCGGCAACATGATCCATTACGGTGCGCACAACACCGGCTCGGGCATCAACGGCGAGATCACCCGCGACTGGTGCGGCGTGATGATCGACCGGCTCGAGGAGGTTTCGGGCGGCGTCACGGCGTTCTATAACGGCTGCGAAGGCGACGTCGGCCCCCGCCTTTCCAACGGAAAGACCACGGGAAACCTTGCCTTGGCATTAGAACTCGGCGGCGTCGCGGCGAACGACGCGGTGAAGGCGTGGCGGAACACCACCGATAAGCGCGCGGAGGTGCATCTCCGCGTGGCAAATCAGGCGATCACCCTGCCCTTCAAGCCGCTCCAGTCCCGCGAAGAGATTGAAAAGAGGATTGGTGAGATCGGCGACCCGGAAAAGCTCAGAGGTCTTCCCGCCACTGAATACAAGGTGCTTCTCGAAAGGCGCGCGGCCATCGAAAGCGGGGAAAAACTGCCGGATGAGTTGACCTTCACCCAGACAGCCGTCGCGCTCGGCCCGGTGGTCTTCCTCGCCATCCCGTTTGAGGTCTTTTCGGGCATCAC
The DNA here is from genome assembly GCA_024404415.1 of Clostridia bacterium. Lineage (GTDB taxonomy): Bacteria > Bacillota > Clostridia > Oscillospirales > QAMX01 > RUG11797. The sequence goes on from JAKSPX010000162.1 coordinate 722, forward strand.
CCTGAGGCTCTCCGCTTACAGCCCCTTTGCCCATACCCTCTCGCTTTCCAACGGCAACGGAGAATTTAGCTACTTCCCGTCGGAGGATCAGATCTGCCGCGGCGGGTATGAGGTATGGATGTTCTCTGCCATGCGCATCCGCCCGTTCGTCGATCAATCCGAGCAGATCTATATCGACCAGACCATGAAAGAGCTCAGAGAGCTTTTCACCCTCTGAAAGACATCATAGATTAAAACGACCCTCTCAGCCACCTTCGTAAGGCTCCCCCTCTGGGAGCGCTGTCACGACGAAGGAGTGACTGAGAGGGTTTTGCGTGTGAAATTTCGCCCTTCACCCGATGGTGATCACGCGGTGGGCGATGTTGACGCGGTTGGCGTTATAAACGTGGGAATACTGCAAAAGGATGCGCGGCTTTTGACCCGGCTCGGAAATGGGGAGCATGTTGCTATAATACCCGCAGCCGGTGCCCTCCGGGCGGCGGTCGACCATGACGCCCTTGCTCCACGAAATGCCGTCGGTCGAGTGGTATAAAACGAGGCCGTCACCGTCCCCGCCGTTGCGCCCGACGAGGAACCAGTCGCTCCCGACCCTCTGAAGCTGGGGATTCCGGATGCGCAGATCGACAAAGGCGCGCCTGGGTGCGCTCCACGTGAGGCCCTGATCGCGCGAAATGGTGTATTCCGGCTCGGTTTCGCGGTTGGAATCATAAACGTAGGCAATGATCGACCCGTCTTCGTATCTTCCGAGCGCGCCGTAGCCTTTGCCGAAGGCGTCGATGGGGAGGGTGACCGGCTCGAAGTGCAGGAAATCCTCCGAACGGTAGACCTTGAAGACGTGCTCCGGGCACGTCCCGAGGAAATGCTCGTTGGCTTCCATCAGGAAATAGACGTATTTGTCGTCCGCGATGGCGTCGTAGATGCGCCCCGCGTCGGCGTGGAGGTCGATCTCTTCCGAGAAGGTCTCGCCGCCGTCGAGACTGTAAATCATGGTCGGGGGCGACCAAGGCTCGCAGGCGATGGGAAGTGAGGCGTCGGTGATCTGGAAGAAGAGCAGGATGCGCCCATCGGGCGCTTTGACCGCCTTTTCGCAGAGCGCCGTGTGGATGCCCTCGTCAAAGACCTTTTTGGAGTAGGAAAGCACCCGTGCTTCGCCGAAGGTCCTGCCGTAGTCCTCGCTCACGCGGTATTCCATCCAGCCGTAGCCGCTGTGCCCTTCCACACGGTCATAATCCACGTTGGAGTAAAAATCGAGGATGCGCCCGTTCCCCGCATCCACCATGGCGTGCCCCATGTGGCCGGAGCGCTTCTTGGATTCATGATTGACGAAAATCTCGCGTTCACCGATCGAAAAGGCCATCTGATACCCCTCTTTTCTAAGCTTTATAGCTCTATTATATCACGCGGCCGACCTGCTTTGCAATGTGTGAAGACGGAAAAGATGAAAGAGCGCTTGACTATCCCGGCGGAACAAAGTAAAATGATGGGGAGAAAAGAAGGATGGGGAGAAGAAAGATGCCCGATTGCAAATCAAAGAAAAAGTGGGATGCGGAAAACGTATCTGTTTATACATTTAAGGCGTTCGTCAAGACGGATTCCGACATCATTGATCACCTTGCAAAGTATCCGAGCAAGTCTGGCGAGATCAAGCGTCTCCTCCGCATCGCACTCGCGGTCGAGAAAGAACAGAAAGCGGAAAACGAATAAACCGCATATTGTACTCAAAGAGCAGAATGTCTTCGTAGGGAACGCCGTCCCCGGCGTTCCGAAAGAATCCATCTGTACCGACAAGGACGGGCGATTACAGTTAGCTCTACGGGTCGGTGCGTTTATAAAGATGTTGCTTCTACGCATCATCTTTCTTGTAGGGTCGACTCATGAGTCGACCGAAAAGTACCTATATGTACGCTGCTTAACGGTGCGCCGGGGACGGCGCACCCTACGGATAACGCATCTTTTCATAAACAACGGAGGAATTTCATGCGGATCAAAGGCGCAATTTTTGATATGGACGGGACCCTGATCGACTCACTTTCCTATTGGGAGATCGCGTGGAAGCGCTTCGGAAAGGCCTATCTCGGCGTGGAGGATTATGTCCCCGAACCGACGCTTGACGCGAAAGGGCGGACCATGCGGCTCACCGACTGCGCCGTGATGATCAAAAAGCATTTTGATCTCGCGGTGACCGATGAAGAAATCATCAATTTCTTTGCCGACAATCTCTGGGATTTTTACCGCACCACCGCCTCCCTCAAGCCCGGGGCAAAGGAGACGCTCGAAGCGCTCAAAAAAGCGGGCGTCAGAATGTGTATCGCCTCGGCCACCGACGGCGAAAACGTGCGAAAGGTCGCCCGTCTCTTCGATATCGACCGGTATATGCTCGCCATCGTCTCCTGCTGCGATCCCGACGTGGAAAAAGGGAAGGATCAGCCGGACGTCTATGAAAAGGCGCTTCGCGTGCTCGGCACGGCGGCGGAGGAAACCGCGGTCTTTGAGGATTCCCCGGTCGCCATTGAGACGGCGAAGAAAATGGGCCTTTTCACCGTCGGCTGTTACGATAAATATAATTATGGCCATGACCGCCTCGAAGCCCTGTCGGATGTTTACCTCCCGGCGGGCTGCGCCATGGACCAAGCCATCCGTCAACTCTGAAACGCAGAAACCGAAAGGAGATAAATCATGCTCTCACTTTACGATCTTTCCCTGAACGGGGTCATTGCCCCGGCGTTTGCCCCCTGCGACCCGCCGCGCTTTTCCTGGAAGCTCAGAAGCGACCGGGAAGGCGTCTTCCAGAAAAACTATTCGATCACCCTTTTCCAAGGGGAGGAGATCTTATGGGCAAGCGGGAAGGTGACGTCAGATAGATCCATCGAGATCGCCTGCCCGGTCGCACTTCCTTCGCGCGCAGATTTGAGGCTTTTGATTTCCGTCGAGGATAATTACGGCGAAAAGGCCGAAGCGTCCCTGAATTTTGCGGCGGCGCTCCGTCCTTCCGACTGGACCGCCAAATGGATCCGTGCCTCTCATAGACTTGAAAGCTGGGCGCCTTATCTCCGCACCAAGTTCGCGCTTTCCGGGAAAAGCGTCGCCTCCGCAAGGCTCTATATCGCGGGACTTGGGTGCAGCGAAATCACCCTGAACGGCAAAAAGGTCTCCGAAGACCTCATCGACCCGCCCATGACCAACTACGAGCGCGAGGTTTTATACCGCGTCTACGACGTGAAGCCGCTTTTGGAGGAGAAAAACGCCCTCACGGTGCTTCTCGGCGAGGGCTGGTATGCCCAAAGTCAGGTCTGGGGGCCGGGCACCAATAAATACGGCGACCCCTGCCTGCTTGCCGAACTCGAGATCGTCTACGAAAACGGCGAAAGACAACTCGTCGTCACCAACGACGAGGATTGGTATTCACATTTGAGCCCCATTACGCTCAACAACCTCTACGCGGGCGAAAGCTATGACTGCCGCCTCGAGGTGCCAGGTGCGCTTACTTATGACGGGAGCGACGCAGGCTGGGAAAAGGTCGAGCTGGACCCGATCCCCAAGGGCGAGCCGGTCTTCTGCCGGATGCCCCCGGTGAGGATCCTAAAGGAGCTTCCGACCCTCTCGGTCAGAGCGGTCAATGGCATCGACGACGGCGTCTGGATCTTCGACATGGGCGAAACCAGCGCGGGCTTCGC
>JAKSPX010000163.1 GCA_024404415.1 Clostridia bacterium
CGCCTTTTTTGTGAGCGTATATCCCGGCCAAACGGGCGACTTATGATTCGACCCCACCTGTGGGATGGTGCATAATCGCCTGATGCGCCGTAATAAAACGGAACCGCTCCCAAAGGAGCGGCTCCCAGATGATACTATAAATATGTCGGTTTATTTCTTGTTGCCGAAGAGACCTCTGATGATGGCGTTGGTGCCCGAGCGCAGGACCGATTTCAACGCGTTGGTCGCCGCACGCTTGGCTATGGTCTTGCCGTCTGTTTTCTTACCGCCGGCAATGCTGTTGACAATATTCGTGCCGACGGCATTGGTGACCGTGTTGCTGATGCTGGTCGCTGCCTTCTTCGCCGTATTCTTTGCTTCTTTGCCGAGTTTGCTCTTGCTCTTGGCTTTGGCTTTCGCGGCTTGCTTTTCTTCGGCTTCGGCTGCCGCTGCGGCGGCAAGCTCTTCGTTGGCGGCCATGATACGCTCATAAGCCGACTCGCGGTCGACGCTTTCGCGGTATTTATCCTCAAATTCGCCCTTGGCGATGAGCCTTTCTACATAGCCCTCGTCTGCCGGGCCCATAAGGCTCTGCGGCGGCAGGATCTTGGCCTTTTCGACCAGCGCGGGGATGCCCTTTTCGTCGAGCATGCTGACCAGCGCTTCGCCGACGCCGAGCGAGGTGAGCGCTTCCTCGGTGTCAAAGGCCGGGTTGGCGCGGAAGGCGCGGGCTGCGGCGCGGACAGCCTTCTGTTCGGCGGGGGTGTAGGCGCGAAGTGCGTGCTGGATGCGGTTAGAGAGCTGGGCTAAAACGTCGCCGGGGATATCGGAAGGAGACTGCGTGACGAAATACACGCCGACACCCTTGGAGCGGATGAGCTTGACCACCTGGACGATCTTCTGCACCAGCGCCTTGTTCGCATCGGTGAAGAGCAGATGTGCTTCGTCGAAGAAGAAGATCATGCGCGGCTTTTCGAGGTCGCCGACTTCGGGGAGCCTTTCAAAGAGCTCGGTGAGCATCCAGAGAAGGAAGGTGGCGTAGACCGTCGGGCTCTGGATCAGCTTGGCGCTGGAGAGGATGTTGATGTAGCCGCGCCCGTCGGAATCGGTGCGCATCCAATCCTTGATCTCAAGAGCCGGTTCGCCGAAGATGTTCGCGCCGCCCTCGTCCTCGAAGGAGAGGAGCGCGCGCTGGATGGCGCCGATGGAGGCGGTGGAGACGTTGCCGTATTCGGTGGTGAATTCCGCGCGGTTGTCGCCGACATACTGGAGCATGGCGCGCAGATCCTTGAGGTCGAGGAGGAGGAGGCCGTTGTCATCCGCGACGCGGAAGACGATGTTCAGAACGCCTGCCTGCACCTCGGTCAGACCGAAGAGGCGGGAGAGCAGCATGGGGCCCATGCCGGAAACGGTGACGCGGACGGGGTGACCGACCTCGCCGAAAATATCCCAGAAGCAGGTGGGATAGGGCTTGTAACTGATGTGTTCGATGCCGAAATTTGTGATGCGGGTCTGCCTATCCTCGGTGGCGTCGCCGCGGACGCCCATGCCCGAGAGGGCGGCTTTAACGTCGGCGAAGAAGACCGGCACGCCCATGTCGGAGAAGGATTCGGCCAGCACCTTCATGGTGATGGTCTTACCGGTACCGGTGGCACCCGCGATCAGGCCGTGGCGGTTGGCCATGGACGGTTCGAGGAAGAGCTTTTTATCATCGGATTTTGCGATCCAGATCTTTCCGTTGGTAAACATAATTCTGTTGCCCCTTCTTTACATAATATGGGTTAGAATGGTGACAGTATATCATGTTTTTCCGCCTTTTGCAAGCATTCTTTCCCGTTTCAAAGTCTTTTCAAATGCGGGTATCTGTGTTAAAATAAAATATCCCACTATATTCCGAAGGCAGGTCCGAAAATCATGCTCACCTTAGAAAACATCCGCCTTTATGCCGATGACCTCGGCCTTATCACCCTTGAAAACACCGCACTCGGCGTTCGCTTCCGCGAGCTGCCTGCAAAGGACGCCCGTCTCCTTTGCGTCAGAGAAACCCGGGACGAGATCCTCGTTTCCTTTATAAAAGACGGTCTGACGCTTGAAGCCCGCTGGTCGCTCTTTATGAGGAAAGACCAGCCGACCTGCCGGATGCGCCTTTCCGCCGTCGGAGAGGACGAAATGGAATCGGAACTCGGCTATCCCGCGGGCTTTGAGGTCCGGCACGGCGATCTTTTAGTCGCCGCCTACAACGAGGGGATGCTCTTCCCGGTGGACGATCCGGATATCGCCCTTCCCAAGGAGGGCTTCATGCTCGGCTCCTCCGGTACCAGCTCCATGAGCATGTGGGGCATTCTGCGCGGGAAAGAAAACGATGCGCCTTTCCTTCTCGCGTCGGTCATCACCAATCACGACGCGATTTTATATGAAACACGCGACGAGGCAGGACTTTCCGGGCTCGCTCCATTCTGGATGCCCGAAAAAGGGCATTTCGGCTACACGCGCGAGATCGACTTTGTCCTCTCCTCCGGCGGCCTCACGTCTCTCGCCGCGGCCTACCGCGCCGTCGCCGAGGAGCGCGGCCTTGTAAAGACCTTCCGTGAGAAGGCAGAAAAGACGCCCGCCGTCGCCGCATTTCCGGGCCGCGCCAACGTCTGGCTCTGGAACGACGACGCCATGCACAAGCTCTACGACGCCGATGCGGAATACCGCGTGCCGGATGAAGCTCAGAAGGCCCGCCGCCTGGAAATCGCCCGGGATATGAAAGCTTCCGGCATGGATAACGTCCTCTGGAGCATTTTTGACGAGAATTACGACAAAGACCTCATTGCCAAAGTGAAATCGCTCGGTTTCCTCACCACCACTTATGACATCTACACCGACGTCATTCCCGCCTCGGTCGCCGAGCGTATCCCCGACACCCGCCGGGTGCGCTGTGCTCACCGCGTGGCTTGGTGGCCGAAGGGCATCCGCATCGAACGCGACGGTTCCTACGCCCGCGCGTGGTCGCTCAAGGGCAAGGACGGCGTCTTCTACGATCAGAACGATATGTGCGACGTTCTGGCTGCCGACTGCGCCCGCGCCCACGTGCCGGATGTCGCGCACGAAAACGGCCTCGACGGCTATTTCTTCGACGTGACCACCCAGCGCCTCGGCGAATGCTGGTCGGAGGAGCATCCCCAGACCCGCCGTGAGGCAAACGAGCACAAAAAGGAGCTTTTGGGCATCGCACACGACGAGGGGCTTTTCTGCGGCACCGAAAACGGCCGCGAGGACTTCCTCGGGGAATTCGATTACAGCGAGGGCATGATGTCGATCACCCATTTCCGCTCGCCCGACGCAGGGCGGCGCATGACCACCCTCTATTCCCCCGACGAGATCGAGCCGAATATCCTCAAATACGCCCTCAACCCCGCCTACCGCATCCCGCTTTGGGAAATGGTCTACCACGACTGCAGCGTGAGCTACTGGTACTGGGGTGATTCCTCCAACTGCTGCCCGTCGCTCTTTGAAACGCGCGACCTCTTCAACGTGCTCTACGGCCTTCCGGGGCTTTATAGCTTCCGCGCCGCCGACTGGGAACTCTTGAAAGCGCAGATCCTCGCCTCTTATGAGAAGATCGACCCCGTCGCTCGCGCGTCGGAGGGCAGCCGCATGACCGCCTTTGAGTGGCTCACCGAGGACAGGCTGGTGCAGAAAAGCACCTTCGGGGAACTCCTTTCGGTCGTGGCGAATTTCTCCGACCATCCCTTTATATATGAAGGTCATGAGATCGCCCCGATGGGGTATCTGGTGATATAAAGAATACACGGCATGGCTTGCGCCATGCCGTGTTTCGGCTTTCAGAGCCGCATCATCCCGGGACGGGATTTACTTCATTTTGCTTTCGTATTCAGAGATCATCTTCTTGACCATCTGACCGCCGACAGAGCCGTTTTCCTTGGAAGTGAGATCGCCGTTGTAGCCGTTCTTCAGGTTGACGCCGACTTCGCGGGCAGCCTCCATCTTGAACTGTTCCATAGCGTCCTTCGCATTGGGGTTCATTGCCATTTCTGTTTCACCTCTTTTCTCAGCCGACCGCGCTTCGGTCGGCTTTCGCTTTCCTTGCCCGGCGGCTTACAGAACATAGTATCACCACCCTTTCTTTTCTTAATCAAGGGAATTTTTAGCAATGTTTATCTTGCGCTCTGATTACAGTTAACGGTTCACAAAAGTACAAATGATCGGTCAAATATGACTTTTGAGTGATTCGTCTTGAATTTCGAGTGATTACATGGTATAATTTATCTATCAATATCAGAGAGGCCCCGCTATGAACAACACTTATCGCATCAGTTATGATAAACTTTGGAAGCTTCGTATTGACAAACACATGATGAAAAAAGACCTTCAGAAAGCATCGTCGCTCTCGTCCAATG
>JAKSPX010000164.1 GCA_024404415.1 Clostridia bacterium
CTCCGAATAGACGCGTTCGGCGCGCATCCGCCACTTTTCGGGGAGCTTGTCCCTATATTTCAAAAAGAGCTCATAGGGGACGCTTCTTATGTTGGCTTCCTCGTATTTGCCGTAATCCAGCCCGCCGAAGGCGCTGAGAGCATAGGCCGCGCCGCGGCATTCGTCGACGCGCGTGTTGAATTTGGAGGAGGCAAGCGACCTTTCAAGGCCCGAGAAGAAGATGGCGAACTTATAGGGCTTCATGCCGGGCGCTTCGGGAATGAGCTCGTAGGAATCGTCCAGCATATCCATATAGAGAAGCTGGTTTTTCCGGCAGTAGACCTCGCAGGACTGATCCAGCTTGCCGCAGGCGACGCCGACATATTTGTTTTCGGCTTCCTTGGCGATGGTGATCATTTCATCCGGCTTGAGGCGGATGTCATTAAGGTCGGCAAGGGCCGAAAGGAAGGTGATGATGATGGCCGCCGAGGAGGAAAGGCCGCCGATGGGCAGCTCCCCGTCGATGACGGCGCAGAGGCCGACATGCAGGGTGTAGCGCGAGGCCAGAGCAATGGTCGCGCCGCGGAGATGGTCAGCCCAGTCGCCCTGCTTGACCGACGGCACCTCGGACATGTGCCACTGGGCGCGCTTGGGGAACTGCATGGAGCGCAATTCCACCACGCCGTTCGGCTTGGGGACGTAGGCGATGTAGATGCCCTTGTCGATGGCAAAGCCCGTGATCTTGCCGAACTGATGGTCGACGTGTGCGCCGACCGGGCAGACGCGGTAGGGGGTGAAAAGGATGCTCTGCGGCTCCTTGAGATAGGTCTTATAGAAATATTCTTCGGCTCTTCTGCCGCCGCCCGCCGTCATCGGGTCAAATTCCGGGGCGGAAACCTTCTTTTCTTCCTTCTGGCGGCCGTCCGCAGGCATTTTGGCGTTTGCCGGGATCAGCCAGGTCTTGCCTGTCTTCTTGGCGCCGAAGATGCGCCCCTCGCGGCAGAGCAGGGTCACGCGCCGCTCCGAAGCGCCCCATTTTTCCGCAGTTTCGTGTACGTTCAAATAATCCATAGCGAATATGTCACGCGGATTTTCCCGCGTTTCCTCCGAAAGCAAAATATCATGACATATTATAGCACATTCGATCCAAATGTCAAGATATATCGTGACATTTCTTTATGAACTTTTTTCAGAGGGCGGCCGCCGCGATGATATCCACGCCGGTATCCAGGACATTCGGGATGACCGTGTCGCCGATGGAAACCTTCTTTTCGACCGTCACCTCCCGGCAGACCTCCATGATGTCGAAGAGCAGTGCCTTCGGCACCGGGGCAGCCGAGCGGACGGGAAGCAGCTTCATTTTTTCGGAGAGGGCAGGTGAAACCTTGCAGGTGGTGGTGAGCATCCGCTTGGGGCAGGTCATTTCCTCTTTCGCGTAGGCTCTGCCGCGGTCACAGCTCGCGCCCTCAACGGTGATGACGTCGCCATCCTTTGTGGCGGTGATGGCGCAGCCTCTGGGGCAGACGGTGCAGGTGATGTGTTTTGTTTCCATGTTATTTACCCCCCAAAATGTACTCTGCCGCAAAGCCTCCGGCCTTTTCTCCCTGTAAGGACACGTTGTCGACCAGATCATGTACCTTCACGGCGTTGCCGCAGCCGAAGAGGCCCGGAATGGTGGACATGAGATGATCGTCCACCGTGAGGCCGTTGCCCCTTTCGACCGCCGCGCCTGCGTCGGAGAAGAGCTCGGTCTCCGGCACCAGACCGACCGAGAGTAAAAGGGTGTCGCACTCGACCCTCCACGCCTTTTCAAGGATCGGCGTGCGGTTCTCATCCACCGAGGCCAATGTCACGGCGGTGACGCGGTCCTTGCCGTGGATCTCCACGACGGTAGTGGAAAGGAGGAGCGGAATGTCAAAATCCTCGAGGCACTGGACGATGTTGCGCTTGAGTCCGCCCGATTTGGGCATCAGCTCGGCCACGCAGAGCACCTTGGCGCCTTCCAGCGTCAGGCGGCGGGCCATGATGAGGCCGATGTCGCCCGAGCCGAGGATGACCACGCGCTTGCCGGGGCGGTAGCCCTCGATGTTGACGTACCGCTGGGCGGTACCGGCGGTGAGCACGCCCGCGGGGCGCGTGCCGGGGATGGCAATGGTACCCGCGCCGCGCTCCCGGCAGCCGGTGGCGGCGATGCTGGCCTTGGGATGGAGTTCGAGATAGCCTTCCTCTTTGCTGATGGCGATGACCGTGAGATCGGGTCTCACTTCGAGGACAGGCGTATTGAGAAGATAGCGGATGCCTTCGCTTTCGATGCGTTCGATGTACCTTGCGGCGTATTCGGGGCCGGAGAGGTCCTCGCTGAAGGTGCGGAGGCCGAAGCCCGTGTGGATGCACTGGCGTAAAACACCGCCCAGATAGGGGTCGGTCTCTAAAATGAGGATATTTTCTATGCCGCGCTTTTTCGCTTCGAGCGCCGCGGCCATACCGGCGGAGCCGCCGCCGACAATGACGAGATCGGGATTGCTGATCATTCTTGTCCCCTCCCCTTACTTGGTTTTTTCGAGCAGGATCTCGGAGCCCGGATCGTCATAGAGCACCTGATCCTTGGGAATGCCGAGCTCGCGCGCGAGAATGTTGACCACGACCGGCTGGCAGAAGCCCGCCTGACACCTGCCGAGGCCGGCGCCTACGCGCTTCTTCACGCCCTTGACGGTGGTGGCGCCCGCATTGCGGTGGATGCAGTCGACGATCTCCTTTTCCGAAACCTTTTCGCACTTGCAGACGATGGAGGCGTAACCCGGCTCACGAGCGATGAGCTCCTTCTTTTCTTCCTCGCTCAGGCGGTTGAGGCGGATCTGCTTCCTGCGGAAGGGATTGAAATCTTCGTTCTTTTCCGCGCCGAGGTCGCGTGCGATCATTTCGGCAAGCTCCAGCCCGATAGCCGGAGAGGAGGCAAGTCCGGGCGACTCGATGCCCGCGGCGTTGTAGAAGCCCTCCACCGGGGTCCTGCCGACGGTGAAATCGCCGTTTGAGGGGGTCGGGCGGATGCCGGCGTAGGTGCGGATGTTGAGATTCATGGGAAGCGGGCACTTCAGGAAGCGCGCCGCGTTTTCCTTGACGAAGGCAAGCCCAGCGCTGTCGGTCGGGGTGAGGTCGCGGTCCGGCATGGCCTTGGCGTCCGGGCCGATCATCAGCTTTTCATGCACCGAGGGGCTCAAGAGCACGCCCTTGCCCTCCTTGGTCGGGCAGGCAAAGAGAGTGTTGTTGACAAGGCCCGACGTGCGGCGGTCTAAAAGATAATACTGCCCGAGGCGCGGCGTGATGTCGAAAATGTGCGGTGCGAGCATATCGTTGATCTTGTCCGACCACACGCCCGCCGCGTTGACCACGGCGCGCGCCTTGTAATCGGCCTTGTCGGTGTGGACGAGGATCCCATCGCCCGCCTTTTCCATGCCGATCACCTTTTCGCCGAGCGAGAGCTTTGCGCCGTTGTCGCAGGCGTTCTCCGCCGCCGCGATAGCCGCGCCCCACGGCTCGACGATGCCCGCCGTCGGGGCATAGAGGGCGCCCACGGCCTCGTCGGAAATGTTGGGTTCCAGTTCTAAAAGCCGCTCTCTTCCGATGACCTCTAATTTTTCCACGCCGTTTTCTTCGCCGCGTGTGCGAAGAGCCTCCGCCGTGGCCATCTGCTCTTCCGAGAAGGCGACGACCAGAGAAGGAAGCGGGCGGTACAAAAAGTCAAGTTCTTTTGCAAGCGCAGGGTACATGCCGCAGCCGCGGACGTTGAAATAGGCCTTGGCCGTGCCGGGCTCCGGGTCGTAGCCCGCATGGATGATGGCGGAATTGGCCATGGTCGCGCCCGAGGCGAGGTCGTTATGCGACTCGATCAAGCGCAGGGAGAGCTTGTACCGGGAGAGGTAACGAAGCGTCATGCACCCGATCACGCCGCCGCCGATGATGATGACATCCTCCAAAAAGATCGACTTCCTTTCAAAAAAATACGCACCAAAAGAAGGAGCCACAGGACTCTTTCTTCTGGTGCGAACACGTATACTCTGTCGCGGATATGATGTTAATGCTATTTTATGCCATTTTTCGCCCTTTGTCAATGGAATTTTTTGACCCATTTGAAGCGGTTGATTTTGACCACCGCGACGAAGCACTTGGTGACCTGATCGCACTTCAGAATGGCAAAAACGATCAGCGGCGAGGCGTTCCACACAAAGGCCGCGAGGTACGAGGCCGGGAGGACGATGAGCCACATCCAGATGAGGTCGTTATAGAAGACGAAGTTGGTGTCGCCGCCGCTCCTGACCACGCCGGTGAGGCAGGGCATCTGGTAGGAGGTGCCGACCAAGGTGATGCTCAGGACCGTCATGAAGCTTAAGGCCATGGAGCGTACG
>JAKSPX010000165.1 GCA_024404415.1 Clostridia bacterium
GGTTGAACTGAGAAATGACATATTCCATCGAAGAGGTCGAGTAGATTTCACTTTCCCAGATTACGCCGAGGGCGATCTCTGTCGGGGCGGTTTTCATATCCTCTGCCGTGCGCTTTCTGACCACGATCAGGCCGGTCTGCATGAGGAACAGAAATTCCCCGTCAGCTCCTTCCGTGATATCCAGAATGCCGTTGCGGCTGATGCCCAGCACCGAAAGGTTGAAAAGAATATCCCTTCCCTCCGGCGTGACCCGATAAAAGTCGGTGCCTTCGATGCCGTAGGCATTTTCTTTGCCGCTGGCGCACATCCCGTCGGTGATGGCTCCCGCAAAGTAGTCGCCCTCCGGCTTTATCTCCGTCATGTCGCTTGAAAGCGGCACGAAGTAGGTGCGGTAATCCTCCATGACCTCCATTTCCGGCTCGGAAAACTGCCAGACGACCGCGTAAGGCTGCGTACCGATGCTCACCAGCCCGCCGATATACCGGCGAACCATCGGATCATCCGGCTCCGCGAGCGCGATGGACGACGCATTGGCGCTGATCTTCATTTCTATGCCGATCTCAGTGCAGGTATAGAGCGCGTCGTCGGTCACAGCCATCTGACATTTTTCCGCATAAGCGACCGTCGGCAGGGTGTAAAGAAGCTCTGTCCCCCGGTAAACGCCATAGACCGTTTTGCCGTCTTCCTCCGCGTCGGCAAGATAGTAGATTTCACCGTTGCGCAAAAACGCCGCCGTGATGCTCGGGAGCGGCGCATCCCGCGTCTCCTGCATTTCCAGATCGTGATCAAGATGGGCGATCTTCGCGCTCGACCCGGTCATGTAATAGACATCGTAGCCGTCGCCCGCAGGAATGACCGACTTGATCCTGCCGAGGCGGTCGAGATCCGCCAAGATCGTCTTATATCCCGACGCCTGCAAAACCGGATCCTCTGTTTTTCCCGTCTCGTCTGTTCCGAAAAATACTTCCGTTTCCTTCATCGGTGAGGATACCGCCGCTTCTCCGCACGCGGATAGCAGTAAAAGCATCCCCAGAAGCAACGCCAAATACCGTCTGAGCATTTTCATTTTGATTCCTCCGTTTCGTTTTTTGCTTTGACAACAGTATAACAGCAAAAGGTAAACAAACGGTAAAATTTTCGTAAAATGATAAGAAAAAACTGCACAAAATTGATTGTGCAGTTTTAACAAATATTCAAAAACAGCTCTTTTATCCCTGTTCTTCCAGATAAAGCATGACGCGGTTCTGTATATACTCCGCCGCCCTTTCACCTGTGATTTCGTCTTTCAGATAGCGCCACGCCTCTTCTTTGACGATATTCGAAACAGGTGTTTCTGTGTTTCGCGCATAGTGGTCGGCGCGTGAGAGATAATTCTCGGTCGTTTCCATAAAGGCATGCCGCTTTTCCTCCGTGTCATAGTGTCCCGGATAAAATGCTTCATTGACATCCATATACCGTTCCATTTCCTGCTTCATCAGGTGCCTGACGGGAGAAAAATACTGGGTACTCACGGGGTTGCCTAAAATATAGACTTCCTTCTGCACACTCTCCGAGAAGAGATACTCAAAGAGCTTTCTGACCGATTCCGGATGCTCCGCATTCTTCATCACGCCTATCAGGTCATTGGAAGCCATCCTGATACCGCCCGTGTCGCGTCCCGGCATGGGGAATACCTCCCCCTCAAGGCCGTATTCGCTATACGGAACGCCGCTTTTCTGGTGTTCGTAAAACATACCCATCATATCTTCATCGGCCGAACAGCCATGTAAGGTCCAGCCGGTTCTGAAGAGCTCCCGGTTGCCGCGGTAATTGGCGTCCACCATGTCCTGATCGGGGGCAAAGCGTTTCAGCATATGCAAAAACGTGTAAAAGGTCTCGTCTTCAAAGGCGCACGTTCCTTCCTCAAGGTCGACCCATTGATAAAAATCGTCCCACCCCATCTCTCGGAGCGCCTCTTCCCGGGTCGTCACCTTCCCGAAGCGCTGATCGGAAAGACCGTCAAGCGTGTTTTCAAGATCAATGATGTCTTTGAAATCTCCGTGTTCCTCCAAAATGCTTTTCGGCAGCACCATGCCCGATATATCATAGAGAAAAGGTATGGCCGCGAGAATATCGCTCGTCGTTCCGGCTTTGATCACACAGTCATAGAGGTCACTCCTGATCTCCTCCGGGAGATATTCCCGCACATCATCGAGAAATTCCTGCCGCGCGAGGCGGCGGAATACGTCAATCCCCCGGTTGGAAATGACCATATCGAATGAATTGGAAAGAAGCGCCCGGTTGAGACCGTTGGCGTCCTCCTGATAGTCGATGCCGACGACATAATCCGGGTACTCCCGTTGGAATTTTTCCAGATACTTCAAGAGGTAGACGTCCACCGACTCCCCGTAGCAGAGTATGACGATCTTCTTTTCCTCAGCTCCGTCCAAAGATGCTTCCGCGGCCTTTTCATCCGCTTCCTCTTCCCGGATGAGGAATAGCTCGTCGTCGCAAAGGATCAATGTGCCGTCTTCATCCGCCGGGGGAAGCGCTTTCCGCGTTTTCCTGTGGATATGGATCTCTTCATAGGTCACCTTTCGCCCGTTTGGCAGCGTAAAGAAGGAGCCGAGATTATAACTGATTTTCTCATGGCCGTTTTCGGAGATCAGGAGCGCCTCCTCCTTTTCAATCTCTTTTACCTTCTCCACGGCATCCCCCTTGACGCGGTAGATGATATAGGCGGCGGTGAGTTGATAGTTGTCGATGAGCTCCTCGCTTTCCGGGATCTCGGTAAGCAGGAGGACAGTCTCATCGTTTTCGCGGCGTACATCCATGATCATGTTACGGTAGTAAGGCGATGGCTCCGGGAGCGGGATCACCTTCCCGTCTTTGCAAAAGTGATCGGTCTGTTCACTCTCCTGATAGGTGTAAACGCCGTCGGGGAGCACCTTCATGTTGTAGCCCTGCATATTGCTATACATGACCTCGCCGTTTTTCAGGACAATGCCATCTTCGACGAGCGTATACAGGGCGTTTTCGTGCCATGCGAAAGCGAAGGCACGTTCCGCGAGGGTCTCGCGCTTGACCTCATTCAGAGCGGGATCCAGCGTGAGCATCACCGTTTCCATATCCAGATCGGCGAAGAGCAGATAACCTTCATCGGTCGAAACGAGATCGTGGTAAGAGGAAAGCCCGTCATAGGTGAAGCTCTCCGTTTTCAATATCGTTTTCTTATCATTTGAAAAATCGCAGGTATGCAGTTCTTCCTTTTCTTCATTGCCGCAGGCAGATAGGATAAGCGACACAAGAAGGAGAAGCGGAAGGATCCTCAAAAATCTCTTTTTCATCTTCTCACCCCAGCACACCGACGCCGGGAAGCGTCCACGCCCAATCGTTTCTCTGATAAGCCGGGACGTCGGTCTCGACAAGCTCCATGCCGTCCGCGATCTTCATCAGCTCTTCCTCCCCGAGCGTTCCCGCGACGGAGACAACGCATTCAAGCGCCTCATTGTAGAGTAAGAGGCAGAGCATATCCGGCTGAGGATCACCCTCGACCATCCTAATGCGGAAAAGCATCAGCTCCATATCGTGATACATTTCCTCTCGCAGGAGTTCGCTTTCGCCCCACAGGAGAATATCCCGGTTTGTGATCTCGCCTTCGGAGAAGACTTCGACGTTGAATACCTGCGTCTCTGCTGTGCGAAGGCGGCGGGATATCTCGTTCAGCCCTTCTTCATCGGTCTTAAGAAGCTTTTTCAATCTGGATTTTTCCGTGTTCAGGTTCTTCTCGTCGTTTTCTTGTTCGTATCGATAGTAATCCAGCATGACCCCGGCGGCGGCATCCTTATCCTTTTGGGAGACGCCGTTTTTCTCCGCAAGGTCGCCGACCACCCAAAGCGCCGCGTCACGGGTCAGGTCATAATAGAGGTCGTCGATCTCTAAATAGAGGTTTTGCTGTTCCTCCTCCGGGAGAGCGGACTCCTCCGCTTTGCCAAGAAATTTCATGCGGTCGGCAAAAGTTATATACGTTCCCTTTGGGGATGGCTCGTGCGGCAGATAGGCAAGCTTCAAAGCGATCGTCCGCGCTTTGATCTCCGGCTCCGTTTCGGATTCGCTTTCGGTTTCGCTTTCGGGAGCGATCTCTTCCGTTTTCTCCGTTTCGATCAGTTCGCCTTTTTCTACCTTCACAACGCCGCCGATGCTCTCTTCTTCATATTCGATCTGCTCGCCTTCGTTTTCATAGGCGATGGGATAGCTTTCGACCTTTTCATAGTGAAGTCTTCTTTTCACGGCAAGCACCGTGCCGCCGCCTATAAGGACAGCCGCCGCGATCCCCAAAGCCAAATAGCGGATACGCCGCTGTCTGCGGCATTTTCCGACCCGGCTCATAACCTTTCTCTTC
>JAKSPX010000166.1 GCA_024404415.1 Clostridia bacterium
CCACGCGTTTTGCGCGTGGTTTTGATTTGTGCATTCAGCGGAAGGACGCTTTGAAAAGGCCGTGGCGGTTGCAGTAATAATAAAAATACCGCGCGCCGCCGATTTTGATACGCGCCGCGGCTTCGCCTTCCGGGTAGAGCTTATGAAGCTCCCAGCCGTCGCTTCTGAGAACGGCGATGAAGGAAACGTAATGCGTTTTGGTCATGGGATGATCGAGCGTGATATAGTATTCGTCCTCAATGGTTTCCACCGAGAAGGGGTGTTCCCGGTCGGCCGGTTCCGCCTCTAAGGGAGGAAGCGCGATCCCGCAGCAGTGGATCTCCGCGTCGCCGCCCGCAAAGAGGATATTGCCGCAGACCGGGCAGACGTAAAGCCGGGATCTTTCTATATTGCCGGAGCGGTTCTGATTGACGATATCGCTTCCGGCCAGAAGCGCCGAGATCGATACGCCGAGCATTTCGGATAGCGGCTCCAGAAGCGTGATGTCGGGGTAGCCTTTGCCCGTCTCCCATTTGGAAATGGCTTTATCGCTGACGGAAAGCTTTTCGGCGAGCTCCGCCTGCGTCATGGCGCGCTTTTCCCGGAGCTTTTTGATGATGCCGCCGGTCACATAGGTGTTCATATCCATTCCTCCCTTTCCGGGAAAAGAGTAGCATATCCCCGAAGGAAAAGCAACCTACCGAAAGTAGAATGGCGTCTTGACCTCCCGCGACGGTTTTCATTACAAACGCCGCGACGAAGCCTACCTTAAGCCGGTCAAGGAGAGAAACTGGTGGTACGGCGAGTGCTACACCGCCTACGGCCTTGCCGAGACCAAATCGGATATTCCGGGCGCACCCAATGAGATCTCCTTCTATTCCGACGAAAATTACCGGGTGGAGAACGTCAATTTCCGCCGCTACACCGTGAGGCTCGACGGGTTCTTCTCCTGGAATGCCGACGCGAAGGGCGGAAGTGTGCTCACCAAACCCTTCACCTTCAAGGGGAGAGAGATGGAACTCAATTTCGAGACCGGAGCTGCGGGATATCTGAGGATCACGCTTACAGATGAAGAAGGAAAGTCGATCGAAGGCTATAAAAGCGGCAATCTCTTCGGTGACGCAGTCGAAAGAAAGATCCGCTTCCAAGGCGATCTTGCGTCTCTTGCCGGAAAGCCCGTGAGACTGCTTTTTGAAATGAAGGACTGCGACCTTTACGCTTATAAATTTACAGGAGAGGAATAAATCATGATGGTACCGAACGTTCCGCGCGAGGAACTGAGAAAATCGCTTCAGGATCACTTTTTCCATACCGCCGACCGCCTTGCCGACGATTTCTGCGCGAGAGTTCTCCCGATGCTCAAGGCACAAGAGCGCGAAGACCTCACGGGCTACGAAGCCAAAGCCATTCAGTATAAGATCATTTCGGAGGAGGCCGACCCGATCCTCCTTCGCCATTCCCCCTTCTACTGCGAGACCGGCACCGTCGGCGCGCAGTCGGACGGCGCGGGGAGATTCCACGGCTTCACCCATGCCGGAACGTGGTGCCGCGACCGCGCGGAGGGGAAATACCATGCGCTTGCCCCGGAGCTTGCCGAGAGACGCAGCGCGCAGGGAAGCGAGCTTTTATACCTGATCTGCGGCTGCTTTCAGGATGACATGCAGCATTTCTTCTTTAATCCCCGCCCGGTTTTGAAAAACGGCCTTTCCGGCCTTGCCGAAAGAGCGAAGGAAGCTCTGAAGACGGCGGACACGGAGGAAAAGGCCTTCCTGAGTGCCATGCTGGAAGGACTTTACGCCGTGAAGCGCATAGAGGAGAAATTTGCGGCAAAGGCGGCAAGAATGGCGGAAAAGGAAACGGACGAGGGCGAAAAGGCGCGCCTTCTCCGCATCCGCGATACCGCCGCCCGTGTGCCGTGGGAAGCGCCGAAGAGCTTCTATGAAGCGCTGGAAACGCTGGCATTTCTGCGCACGGTGGTCGGCGCGCTCGAAGGCGTCGGCTATAATTCCTTCGGCCGTCCCGACGTTGACCTCTGGCCTTTCTATGAAAAAGACATCGAAGAGGGCAGATTGACCGAGGCGGAGGCGGAGGAACTGATTTGCGCCTTCCTCCTTGAGTGGGACTGCCGCTACGACCACGATATGAAGATGGTCGGCTACGCCGATCACGAGCTGGAAAACACCTATACCCTCGGCGGCTGCGATGCGGAAGGAAAGCCGATCTACAACACCCTGACCCACCTCTTTTTGAAGGTGACACGCGAGGAGAAGATCATTTTCCCGAAGATCAAGGCGCGCTATTCCTCCGATTCGCCGAAAGAATACCTCGACGACTGCACGTGGGACGTTGTCCGCGGCACGTCGGTCCTGCTCTATCAGAATGACGAGGCCTCCATCGCCTCGCTTGTGCGCGCGGGGAGAACGGTCGAGGACGCCCGCGACTACATCATCACCGGCTGCTGGGGCATGATGACCTACGGCAACATCCGCGACGACCACGGGAATTACGTCAACATCCTGAAACCGTTTGAATTTGCCATCCACCGCTCCTTTGACAAGATGAAAAAGGTCGGTCTGACCTTTGAGACCTTCGACGACGCGGAGGATTTTGAAGAGCTTTATGCCCGCGTCGTGCGCAACTGCCGCGTCCTTCTGAAGGAAAGGAACCGCATGACGTTGGAGGGAAAACCCCTCTGGCATAAACTGAATCCGATGCCGCTTTCAAGCTCTGTGCTAGATGACTGCATCGGAAACAAAAAGGATCTCTCCAACGGCGGCTGCAAGTACCATGACGAGCATTACCAGCTTGTCGGCTTCCCGAACATCATCGACTCGCTTCTGGCCATCAAAACGCTCTGCTTTGATAAAAAGGTCGTGTCGCTTCCCGAACTTCTTGAAGCGGTTCGGAATAACTGGGAGGGCAATGAGGTGCTCCGCCAGATGGCCATGCACGCGCCCGGCTGGGGCGACGGATCCGCGGAAGTATGCGAACTCGGCGCGCGCTTCCAGAATGATCTCTATGCCCTGACAGGCGAGCTTGAGACCCTCTGGCCGGGCGGAAAGGTCAACCTCGGCCACCTGACCTACACCGAGATCCGCTTCTGGGCGGAGAAGACGCTGGCCACGCCGGACGGCAGACGGAACGGGGAATATTTCTCGCAGGGGCTCACCCCCTCGCGCCTCAAGAAGATCCCCGCGGTCACCAGCGTGGTGGAGTCGCTCCGTGCGCTGGATATGTCGACCCTCGGCGGCAACACCGTCGTCAATATCATCCTCCCCGCCATGCAAAACGGCATGACGCTGGAGACGGCGGAGGCCTTCCTCTACGCGGCGGCAAGATCGTCGCTCGGCTCGCTCCAGCTCAACTGCGCATCCAGAGAGGAACTGCTGGACGCACAGATCCACCCCGAGGATCACAAGGATCTCATCGTCCGCGTCTGCGGCTTCTCGGCGCGCTTCACCGCCCTTTCGCCGGAATGGCAGGCAGAAGTCCTTTCGAGAAATTTCTACGAGGGATAAAAGCCGGATAAGATCATAGCCCCCCTCTTCTCTGCATAGACTGGCAGAAAGAGGGGGGATCTTTATGGCATCCAAGCTCAAAAACAAGCTCATCATTCTGGCGCTGGTGCTTCTCGTCGGCGTTTTCGGGGCGGTCAGCCTCTATCTGGATAAAAAGGCGGTGGAGACCACAGCAAGGCTCGACCTGCCTATCTATTCCGTCGCGCTCCCGGAAGGGGAGAAAAAGGCGGCTTTGACCTTTGACGCGGCGTGGGGCAACGAGGACACCCGGACGCTCATCGACATCCTTGCCAGATACAACGTCAAAGCGACCTTTTTCGTCATCGGCCGGTGGGCGGAAAAGTACCCCGATTCGGTCCGCGAGCTCTATGACGCGGGGCACGACGTGATGAACCACTCCTACGATCATCCGCACTTCACGGAGCTCACAAGCGAGAATATGGTGAAAAACGTCTCGCACGCAAGCGACGTCATCGGCGAGGTGACCGGTGTGCGCCCCAATCTCTTCCGCGCGCCCTACGGGGATTATAACGCAGAGGTGGTAAAGACCATGCGGAATGCCGGGTATTATACCATCCAGTGGGACGTGGATAGCCTCGACTGGAAGGATCTTTCGGCCAATGATATCACCTCGCGCGTGCTTTCCAAAGTCAAGCCGGGCTCCATCATCCTTTTCCACAACGCGGCCCTCCACACGCCCGAGGCGCTTCCGGGCATCATCGAAAGCCTGCAAAACGACGGCTACACACTGGTCAAGGTCAAGGATATGATCTATAAAAATAACTACACAATGGATCACGAGGGAAAGCAGATGCCGATGAAAGCAGAATAAAAAATAACGGGCTGTAAAAAATCTCAATTGTCATTGCGAGACCATCC
>JAKSPX010000167.1 GCA_024404415.1 Clostridia bacterium
GAGGAATCCGCCGTGACGGTGGAAGGGCTTCCGGAGGGCATCGGGCGCGACGAGCGCATCCTTATTCATGGCGCCATCGGCTTCGGCGCCGCCAGCCTTGAAAACGTCGTCGTCAGCCCGGCGGGTACGCTTCCGGGCTATATGCGCCTTGGCGACGGGGAGGAGATCCCCGAAGGCTATCGGGAACTTGCGGAAAAATACGCCGCGGTCAACAGCCGCATCGAGGTCTATCCCACCGGAGATCTGGAAAAAGTCACCCTCTTCCACCAGAGCGAGCGCACCGTCGAGCGCGGCCGCCTCTTCACCGAGGAAGAGTACATGAATAATGCCCTGGTCGCCGTCGTCACCGGGGAGGTCGCCTCCCAGCTCTCGCTGGAGGTCGGCGATGAACTTACCTTAAAAGAGGAAGGGGAGGAGACGGCCCTCGAGATCGTCGGCGTCACCAACATCTCCTCCGAACTGACTCCCACTATCTTTGTCCCGCAGAAGGATGCCCCGCGGACTTCCCCCTTGTCCACCGAGCTTTTGCGTCTGGTCATCCGCAACGACGGCGCAGCGGATTTCGCGGCCCGCGCCGAAGAGATCCTCCCACGCGGTGTGCAGATGACGGTCTACGACCAGGGCTACGGCGCGGTGGTTTCCAACCTCATGAATATCGGGCGCATCGCCCTGATCATCGCCGTGCTTTCGGGCTTCCTCGCGGCGGCGACGCTGCTGCTTTTCGCCTATCGGTGGTTTTCCTTCCTGCGCGAGAGCATGGTCACCATGCTGCTCCTCGGCTCCGGCAAGCGCTTTGCCGGGGGCTATCTCTTGGGCTCGGGCGGCCTCATTGCCGGAGCGGCGGGCCTTGCGGGAAGCCTCGTCGGCGCCTTCCTCTCGGGCGGCTCGGTCACGGCGCTCTACCTGCTCATTGAGAAAAACGGCAGCAAAGCCAAATTCTATGATCTGTCAAGCCTCGGCGTTTCCAAACCGCTGACCCTTTCCGCGCCCTTCCCCTTCCTGGAGGCGCTCATCACCGCGCTTGCCGTCATGTGCGCGGCGCTCGCCCTTCTCCTGCTCTTTGCGTGGCCTGTCCTCCGGTGCGTGAAGAAAAAGCAGAGACGGCCGAAGGTCACGTCAAAGAAGATCCATACCGTGAAAGCAAAGGGCGTCATGAAATACGCCCTGACCTCCATTCTGAGGATCCCCACGGGGAGCCTCGCCGTGCCGCTTGTGGCGCTTATCACCACCCTCACCATCACCGCCGTCACCGTGGCGGGCGCGTCGGCGGAGGAAAGGCTTCAAAAAGCGGCGGAGAATTTTTCCTATCAGGCGGAATTCCGCTCCTATAACGGCCGCCGGACCGACGACATCCTTCTTTCCCGCGCGTCGGTGGAGACCATCGCCCAGAGCGGCCTTGCCGGGGAGCCGTCGCTCGCCGTGCGCGACCGGATGCTCTTCGGCGGCAGAAAAGGGGAGGAGACCCCCTTTGTCTGGCCGAACGGCAGCTACGCGATGGAGACCTTTGCCAACAAGATCAAGGAAGGCCCCTCGGTCATCTACACCAACGACCTATCCTTCCTCCCGGAATTCGCCTCGGGGGCGGAAGTGACCTTCCATGAAGGCTGGTCGGAGGAGACCTTTGAAAGCTGGGAGGACGGCGGCGTCATCCCGATCATACTGGATGAAAAGTCCATGGAAGAATACGGCCTCTCGCTTGGCGACGAGGTGGTCATCTATGTCAGGATTGACACCAATAAAATGCTTTTCGGCGCAGATACCTTCCGGGTCGTCGGGAGCTATCAACCGCTCACTTCCCGCTTTTACGCCTACGCGCCGCTCCGGGCGGTGACGCCGAAGGACGTCTCCGGGCCGCTCACGGCGCATCAGAAGGACTACGGCGGCTATCTCTACATCGCCGTGCACCGCTTCTGGATGGCAGATCTTGGCGTGACCGACGAAATGGCGCGCATGGGCCTTTCTGAGCCCTTTGCCTACGACGCGGCGGGCTTTGCGGTCGCGCGAGAGAACATCGCGGCCTTCCGGGAGCTTCTCTGGAAGGAGGGCTACTCCGCCGTCGGCAAGGTCAACCGCGTCCGCACCTATGTGACGATAAACGACCTGCTTTACGAGCGGGAGATCGCACCGCTGGAGCGCTACGTCCGCACCATGAATATCCTCTTCCCCCTGATTTTCCTTCTGGTCGCGGCGGAGGGATATGTCGCAAGCTACCTCGTCATCAACGGGCGGCGGAGCGAAATGCTCATCATGCGCGGGCTCGGCGCCTCGAAAAAGCACGTCTTCGGCACCTTCTTTGCCGAGCAGGCACTTTTGTGCTTCGCGGGAGGCGTTGCGGGATTGCTCATTGCGGCCCTGGCGGTCGGCATGAGCGGCGGCATCCTCTGGCGCTGGGGCGTTTTCATCATCTGCTATCTTCTCGGCACGGCGGCCTCGGTCATCCGCGCCATCCGCTCAGACGATCTGCAGTCGGCCTTTGCGGCGCTGGAATCCTGAAAGTGAGGGAAAAATATGAACATTCTGGAATTAAAGGACGTTTCCTTTTCCTATTACGGCAAATACCGCACGGTGGACGTCATCAAGGGCGTGAGCTATACGCTCGAGACCGGGCGCGTCTACGGCGTGGTCGGCAAGTCCGGCTCGGGCAAGACGACACTGGTTTCACTCATCGCGGGCATGATGCTCCCCACCGGGGGCGACGTGCTCTTCGAGGGCAAAAGCACCTCCGAAATGGATCTCGACCTCTACCGGAGGGATAAATTATCCATCGTCTTCCAGAGCTTCCGGCTGCTGCCGCTTCTGACCGTGCTGGAAAACGTGACCTATCCGCTCGAACTGCGCCACGTGGAGCGCGCAAAGGCGGAGGAGATCGCGCGCGAAAAATTAAGAAGGGTCGGTCTCGGCGAAAGCTATGAGTCGTCGCTCCCGGGGATGCTCTCGGGCGGCGAACAGCAGCGTGTCGCCATCGCCCGCGCCCTGACCGGCGAGAGTCGACTCCTCATCGCCGACGAGCCGACCGGCAACCTCGATGAAGAGAATAGCCGCAATACCATCGACCTCTTGGTTAAGCTTGCACGCGAGGAGGATTACGCCGTCGTCATCGTCACTCACGACCTCGACGTCCTGCCGAAAATGGACACCGTCCTCAAGCTCTCGGACGGCAAGCTGGTGGAAATTAAATAACGTATGCCCCGCGGATATCGGTTTCCGCGGGGCTATTTTTCAACTTTGCACAATTTGCGGTTGACATGAAACGCCTTTATGGTATATACTATCCATAAAATAATGAAAATGAGGAAGCCGCCCATGGAAAGACGAAATCACGCCCTGCGCACCGATCTCGGGAAAAAAGTCAGATTTATCGCGCAAAAGGTGTCGGGTATGGCGGAGGCGACCTTGTCGGACGGAACTTCCTACCCGGCGCACGTCCTTGACGATCCGGAAAAATGCGTGCTGCGCGGCGTGCTGGAATACGCGGGCAACGTGGAACTGATCCTTGCCGATCCCTCCAAGCCTGCCGATCAGGCCGATCTGGCCGTGGCCATCGGCGCGGATAAGATCAAGGGCAAAAAGCGCCTGACCTGCTCGACCGAGCTTTCCTGCGGTGCGGTGGTCTTTGAAGAGGAAAACGGCGAACGCCGCTACCTTGTCGTGCGCGCCCAGAAAGGGCACGTCGGCTTCCCGAAGGGGCACCGCGAGGCGCGCGAAACGCCGCACGAGACCGCGTCACGCGAGGTGGAGGAGGAGACCGGGTTGCAGGTCACCTTCATCCCCGGTTTTGAGGAGGAAAGCTGCTACACGGCGGAGATGACCATCTCCAAGCGTGTGATCTGTTATCTGGCGAAAAAAAGCGGGGGAGAACTGCGCTTACAGGCGGCGGAGATCGCCGCGGGCGGTTTTTACCCCTTTGACAAGGCCATGAGGATGCTCACCTATCCGCGTGACCGCGAGATCCTTTTGCACGCGGAAGAATTTCTGAAAGAGAGAAACGCCGAATGAAAAAAGCAGCCTCCTGGTTCATTCTCGCCGCCGGTATCCTCTGGGGCGGCATGGGGGTTTTCGTCAAGATCCTCACGGGAGCAGGCCTGTCCAGCGTCACCGTCACCTCGGTCAGATTGTTCTCGGCGGGGATCCTGCTATTCCTCTACCTTCTGTTATTCGAACGGGAAAAGCTCAGATTGACGAAAAAAGCCCTTTTCTGGGTGCTTGTGACCGCCCTCTTTTCGGTGCGCGCCATGAGCTCCCTCTATTTCATCGCCATCGACCTGACCTCGCTTGCCGTCGCCGCCATTCTTTTCTACACCGCCCCTGTCTTTGTCGCGGTGATGTCCGCCCTCTTTTTCAAGGAGCGCTTCACG
>JAKSPX010000168.1 GCA_024404415.1 Clostridia bacterium
GCGGTTGATGTAGACCATGACGGCGTTTTCGTCCACCAGCGCGTCGCCCCAGACCATGTCGTAGAGCACTTCCTTGGGATAAATGCGGTTGACGTTGCTCAAAAAGAGCTTCATCATGGCGTTTTCGCGGGCGGTCAGGGGGATCTCGGCGCCGTTCTTGAAAAGGCGGAGCGTGACCGAATCGTAGTAGAAGGGCCCGGCGGTGATCATTTCATTTTCGGCGAGCGGGCCGTGGCTGCGGCGGATGAGAGCCTTGGCCTTGGCACCGAGAATGACCGGGTTGAAGGGCTTGGTGATGTAGTCGTCCGCGCCGATGTCCAACCCGTAGAGGGTGTCGTAATCCTCCCGGCGGCCGCTGACCACGATGATGGGGAGCTTCATGCCGCCCTTGCGGACTTCGCGGATGACCTCAAACCCGTCCATACCGCCGAGGTTGATGTCCAGAAGCATCAGGGCATAGTGCGGGGAGCCGGACGTGAGATGCGCCAGCGCTTCCTCGCCGCTTGCGGCAATATCGGCCTCAAGAGAATTGCTGATGATGACCTTGTAGAGCATTTTGGAGACGGCTTCGTCGTCATCCACAATGAGAACGCGTTCCGACATATCTTACCCCTCATGATACTTACTTGTTCCAGTATACTACAAAACGACGTTTTTTTCAAGCAGGGCACGAAAAAAACGCGGAAAGGCGAGGCATGAAAAAGAAATTCAAGGATATATGGCTCCAGATCGCCATTGTCGCGGCCATTTTAGCGGTCATCGGCGGCAGTGTGACGCTGGCATTATCCTATCAGAAAGCGGTCGAGGAACTTGCGGAGGAGCAGAGCCATCATCTTCTCGACATAGCGTGGTCGACCGACCGCAATATCGCCTCACTCTTCAACCGCTGCTATAACGGGCTTTCCAACGCAACGCGCTACGGCGAGGATGCGGAAAAGGCTCTGTTGGAAGAAGGGGATCCGGGGAAGATGCAGGCCTATCTGGAAAATTCTTCGCTCGGTGAGATTCCCTATCTGGCGGGGATCCTGGTCATGAAGGGAGATCGGGTGCTGGTCTCCTCGGGCGGCACTTCTCCCGACGGGTATAGCTTAACCTTTGGCCATGACCAACCCGCCGTGCCGATCTGCCGCACGCCGGAAGGGCGCGAGCTTCCTGTTTTTTTCTCCGAGGAGACCGCAAACGGCCTTCGCTACGCGGCGCTTCTGGACGTTGACGCCTTGTTCGGCAACCTGACCGGGCGGGTGCTCACTGCGGAATACTGGGTGGTCTTTTATGACGGCGCAAGCGGCCTGGCACTGCAGTGCAGCAGCAACCGAACGACGGTGACGGTCTTTTCCGGCGTGGAGGTCGATGAACGCGAGGATGGCTTCAGCGTGCTGGCTCGAGCGGAGCAGGATAATGAAACCGTGATGGGCGCTTATAGCTACGAAAGGAACGGCACCCAGACGGACTGTCTCATTGCCGTGATTCCCAAGGGGCTTTCGCAGAACGGCGTCTTCACCGTCGGCATCGCCGTGGAGAGCTCGCGCGTCGTGCTCTTCGTCAACGATTTCTTCACCCGCTTCCTCTCAAGCACGCTCATCGTATTCGCCGGCGTATTTGCTCTTGCCGCCGTCATCTTCCACGCGCGCCGCAAGTCAAATAAAATGCGCGAGGAGCTGATCCTTTCCCGAAAGGAGGGGGAGGCTGCCCGTGAACTTCTTGAGCGGAGAGAGGAAGTGGCCCACCGCCAGCGGCTGGAGCTGATCGGCACCATGACCAGCGGCATTGCCCATGAATTCAACAACCTCCTCACGCCCATCATGGGTTACAGCATCATGTCCATGGAAAAGCTCCCGCCTGAAAACGAGGAGCTCATGGAGAATCTCAGCGAGATCTATGAGGCTTCTCACCGTGCCAAAACGCTTGTCTCACGCCTTTCCGCCCTTGCGCGGAAGAACAACGACGAATCCAAGATCCTCCTCTCGCCTTATGAGCTGGGGGAGAAGGCCGAGGAGATGGCCCTGCCCTCCAAACCGGAAAACGTCGAATTGATCGTTACGCGCACACCCGGCCCGGAACGCATCTTCGTCAACGAGACCAGCCTTGTCCAGCTCCTTCTGAATCTGCTTATCAACGCCTTCCAGGCCACGGAGGAAAAGGGCGGTCCTGCGAAAGTCCAGATCAGCGCCGAGGGAGGTGACGTGCTCTTCCGCGTGAGCGACACCGGCATCGGTATCCCCAAGGACGTCCTGCCGCACATTTTCGAGCCCTTCTTCACCACCAAGGAACGAGGCCACGGTACCGGCCTCGGCCTTGCCATTGCCATGCAGACCGTGGAGACCCATAACGGCCGGATCACTGTCGAAAGCAGCGAGGGGATCGGCACCACCTTCACCGTCACCATCCCCGGAGCGGAAAAGCGGGACGAAACGGAATCTTAATAAATGTTAAGAAAATTTTAATACCCGATTAAGTTTTGTGTGCTATACTGTTTAGCGGAGTAAAGCGCATTCTGAAACGGGATCGGAGGCTCACGATCATGGCAATGGATATGGAAAGCTTGTATGCAAAGCTCAGGGGTATCATCACGGATGAAGCCGTCTATCAGGCGGCCGTAGACGCGATCAACGAGGAGGTTGAACGCGAAAAGGAGCGCCGCCATGCCAAACAGGCGGACGGTATCGCGCGCGCATTGGAGAATAAAGTGCATTTCGGCCGCCGGTCCACGCCGAAGCCCGCAAATTACCCGCGTATCCTCAAGCTTTACCAGAACCATGACCTGAATATGCAGCAGGCTGCCGATGTTCTCGGCGTCAGCAGAAGCGTGTTTTACCGTTGGGTCTGCGCGGACAGAGAGAAAAACGACTGATCCGAAAACAAAATTGCATAACTGAGAGATTGCCCGGAGAATACCGCGTGTCCTTTGGCACACGGTATCAGGGCGGTCTCTTTTTTATCGGCGTCTCTCCTTGCGCCCGTGGCGGCAGGGGAGATGTATTTTTATGCGCTATTCGGGGAAACTGATAGAAAAAAATAACATAAAAATATATCTTGAAATTTTCCGGGAAGCATGATATTATAAAAAGAAAAGAATAAAAAGATGACTTTTCCCGGAAAAGATGGATCAAATCATATTGAAGATGAGGAAAAGTGACCTGAAAGGAAGCTTGAAAATGGGATTCGATTTTGAAAAGGTCTATGCCGAGATCCGCGGTCTGATTGCGGAGGATGAGGTTTTTGCAAAGATCAAGAAGATCCTCGAAGATGAAAAGAAAGCATCCGACCTGCGCCGCAAGAGCGTTCAGGCGGAGGGGATCGCCCGTGCTAAGGAGAACCACGTGAAGTTCGGCAGAAAGCGCATCGAAAAGCCCTCCAACTACGAAAAGATCATGGGGCTCTACCAGAAAAAGGACATCTCGCTTGACCAGGGAGCCAAGCTCCTGAATGTCAGCCGCAGCGTTTTTTACTCCTGGGTTTGCGAAGAACGTGAGAAGGCGGCCAAAGCCTGATGTACGTCCGATAAAGCCAAAATGGCTCGCTATTCGCCGGTCATGAATGATGACGAAAATGAACGATTATTGTTTGCAAAATGCGGGGAATTTGAAAAAATAACAGTTGCATTTTGAAATGCCTTGTGTTATAATTTGTGTTGTCTCTATAGTGGCGAAAAAAAGAGACCCCACTTACTGAACACTTGATGCGAAGCATCAGTCCGCGAGAGGACTGGGCCGCAGGGGAGAAGAATATACAGCAGATGTCGGCAACACGGCATACTGCTGTTCCTTGCTTTTTGTGGGCAAAAATTCATATTGGAGATGATGAGAACGGATATGCAAGATAAAATGTATAAATCTGGCGGAGGATATGTACTTCGAGAGATCGCAGGCGAGGCTGTTCTCGTCTCGATCGGCAGTGGCGTTGCGGATTTCCGGGGCGTCGTGAAGCTGAACCCCACGGCGAAGTGCCTGTGGAAGGGCCTGATGGAGGGCGCGACCGCGGAAAAACTGGCAAAGGATCTCGCTGAGGAATTCGATGTGGAGCCCGAAACTGCCGCTGGCGACGTGAATAACACGCTGGAAATGCTCCTGGAACGCGGGATGATCACCTGTGAATAACCTCTCGAGGCGCGTTCCGCTAAATGGGACTTTTGAACTTACCGGCCGTTGTGATCTCTCCTGCAGGATGTGCCTGATGCGCGTCGACCCGGCTCGCATAAAAGAGACGGGAATGCGCGAACGCATGAGCTGCCACGCCGTGCGGTCGGGATAGACGCAACTCGGGACGGACATCCCCATCCCGTTGACGAACACCCAGTCCCACTACTGCCGCGCGCGCGGC
>JAKSPX010000169.1 GCA_024404415.1 Clostridia bacterium
GGGAACGGCATCAACTGGTCGTTTTCCTATTCCGAGGATGAGGGCGAGACGTGGAGCAAGCCGGTCATGTTCCTCAGGACCGAGACCGTCGGCCAGACAAGGCTCTATTATCTCAACGTCCGCAAGGTCCGGACCCGCCGCGACGAGAAGGAATACTGGTTCTTTGCCATTTACGGCCACCCGCGTTCCTCCGATCACACCATCCGCGCCGGACTTTTCGATGCGGAGGGGAATCTTCTCCATATGAACGGCGAGGGGGCGGGCTTCTCCCTCTTCGACGGCGATTCCTTCGCGCTTTCCACCCTTGAGCCGGTCTATGACGCGCCGGAAAACACCTCGGTCAGATTGCTGGAGGTCTCGCCGACCCTGCCTTACCGCGTGGGTCTTGCGACCTTTGCCTATAAAGACCCTGAAAACACCCTTTATCCCATCGCCGAGAGCCTTACCTATTTCATGGCGCGCTACGATAAAGATACCGGCTGGACGCTTTCCGACCCCATCTGCAAGGGCGGCGAATTTTTAGCGCCCGACATGGATGATGGTTCCCAGACCTACGTCGGCGGCATGGCCTGCTATTACGGCGTGGGGCTTGCGGGCTGCTATCACCCGTGGAACTACACCAACACCGACCGCGTCTATATCGCGCGGTTCGATGGCAAGGCCAGAGTGCTTGAAAGCTACATCACCCACGACGCGGGCAAGAGCTACCTTCTGGAGGAGACTCTCCGCTCCATTCCGGCTGACCCCGAAAAGCCGGCGGGCGACCAGATCAAGATCTGGCGGCCCATCGTACCCATCCACGCGCAGGATAATTTCCCGGTCTACTGGCACGAGGGCACCTACATGGCCCACACCGGCGGCTGGCACTGCAATGTGGTGGGATATGTGGAGTACGACGACTGAAATAACCAGTTGTAAAACTGCGTTTTACAACTGATCTCTCGCGCCTATCGCATAGTCCGTAGGGCGCGATGCCCACATCGCGCCGTTTTCATCATTTCGGAAATGGAGGGATATAAAGGTCAGAATGGATATCAAAATCAATCCGGATGGGATATGGTATCACGGCTCCGATAAAGAATTCACCGAATTGAAAGCCGGAAGCACGATCACCCAGTGGAAGGCGCTGGCGGAAGCGTTTTCACATCAACCGACCATGCTGAGTTATGATGACGACGGTGTGATCGACCACAACGGGAAAGAAAAAGGGTATTTATATATCATTGACGAACCGATCACGGTGGGCGTCGACGTCTGTCAGCATCCCCGGAGTGCCATGGATAAAAACGCCGAGTTTCTCACAAAACGCCCGTTAAAGGTGAAAATGATTTGTGAACTTTGAAATGAAAATTGACGAAATGAATGATATTTTTAACATACATGACCGCCGGTCTGCTTTGGATTACATCCTTTCCATGACACAGCAATGTGATAAAATCGTCTCTCTGGTGCAGGTCGGATCGGGCGCGATGGGCTATCACGACGCGCTTTCTGATCTGGACTTCGTTGTCGCGCTGGATAAGGACGAATCCATGACGGAGGTCATGGAGTATGTTCATAAAAAGCTTGCCGAAAAATACGAATTTCTCTATTTTAAGCAGGCGGAGGAGCGGCATCTGCAGGTCTATCTGCTCTTGAATCTTTTAGAGATCGACATCGGCTACGGCGGTTATGAACACGCGGCCGCCATCAAGCCCGCGTTCAAGGTGTTATTTGACCATTCCGGCGTAGTGGAAGAGAAAATGACCGCCTCCCGCGCGTGGATGGACGACGCGATCTATGCCGGCAAGCGGAAAAAGGATGTGGATTTTGCCTGTGATGCCGTCTGGGCGCACCTGATGCACGCTTCCGCGGCCATCAAAAGAGGAAAGACCCTCCGCGCTCTCGGAGAGCTGGCTTTCGTCCGCGATCAGTATCTCGCTCTCGTCGGCGACCGCTGTCATCTGGAAAGCAATCAAAACCGCGAGCTTGACGATCTTCCCGAGGAGGAAAAAGCCGCCATTCGGAGTACCTTTGTGACCGGGGAAAGTCAGAAAGAACTGCAAACGAGCCTTCTGAATCTCACAAAAGTGATCTACCGGGAGCTGAAAGACGCAAAGATCCCGGTGACGGAAGAAATGCTATATGAATATTATCAAAAAACTGAGAATTGAGGAGTAAACCATGCTGCTATTCATCATTCGCCACGGCGACCCCATCTATAACCCCGACACGCTGACCCCCAAGGGCAAATTACAGGCCGCCGCCATGGGCAAGCGCCTCGCCGTCCACGGCATCGACCGCGTTTTCGCCTCCCCCAATGGCCGCGCGCGGGAGACCGCCCAGCCGACCTGCGACCTTCTGGGTCTCACAGCCGAGATCGAACCCTGGACCAGCGAAGACCTCACATGGCGCGATTTCTCCCGCGAGGACGATAAAGGCCGACGCTACTGGTCCTTCATGATCCCCGCCCATTACCTGCTTTCCGACCCGGTGGCTTTGAGTGACCATTGGTATGAAAGCCATCTTTTCGACGACACCAACGCCAAGGCGGGTTATGAGCGCGTCGTGAACGAATCCAACGCCTTTTTGGCCAAGCTCGGCTACGTCCGCGAGGGCAATCTTTACCGCATCGAAAAAGAAAACAACGACCGCGTGGCGCTCTTCTGCCATCAGGGCTTTGCGCTCACCGAATTATCCAACCTCCTCGGCATCCACCCCGTGCATTTTTGGGCGTCCTTTGACATCTCCCACTCCGGCCTGACCATTCTGAATTTCGCAAACGACCCTTCGGGCTACACCGCGCCCAGATGCCTCACCCTTTCCGACCTCGGCCACATTTATAAGGACGGCCTGCCGATGGTTTATAATAACCGCCTCCAGATCTGATAGCTATGACGGATATTCTTGATTTACATAAGTATTTTCTCTCGGGACACATCAGAAAGGGCGGCGCGTGCGCCGATTTCACCATGGGGAACGGCCACGACACCAAATTCCTCTCCGAGGCGGTCTATGAAAGCGAAGAGAAGCCGGGGCACGTCTATGCCTTCGATATCCAGCCCGCGGCGCTTTTAAGCACCGAAAAGCTCTTAAAGGAATCCGGGTGCCACGAAAATTACGAGTTGATCCTCGATTCGCATGAATTCGCGGCGAACTATATCCACGAGCCTTTGTGTGCCGGGATCTTCAACCTCGGCTGGCTCCCGGGCGCGGGCGATAAATCGGTCACCACCAGATGCTCTTCCACCATCCCGGCCATCGAGTCGGCGCTTTCGCTCCTCGATTCGAACGGCATCCTCCTCGTCGCGGTCTACCCGGGGCATGAGGAAGGGGAGAAGGAAGGCAAAGCGGTCTACGATCTGCTTTCTTCTCTCGAAAGGCACACCTACGGCGTTTATCACGTGAAGATCGCCAATTCCCCCCGCGCACCGTTTTTCTTCGCGGTGGAAAAGAAATAATAAAGGCAGAAAAAAGAGGCTGTCGCAAATGCCCCCTGTCATTCCGAGCCGGTGGCACACCGGCGTGGGAATCCGTTATAGGGAAAAGACGGATTGCCACAACCGGTCTGCGGACCGGTTTCGCAATGACAGACGTATTTTGCGACAGCCCCTTTTTGATTTGTGTGAGGTCAGCGTCTGACCGGGAGCCAGGAGGCGAAGGTGCCGCCGGCCCAGCCGTTCCCGGCGGACATATAATCCACCAGACGGAGGGTCTCGCCGCCGGTGACGATCTCGGCTTTCAGGAAGCCTTTGCGCTCGGACGGCAGGATGCGATAGCTTTCCACCGGCGCGTCGGGGATCGGCTTCAGCGGGTCTTCATCGCGGCTGTCGCGCGCAAGAAGCAGGGAGCCGTAGGTGAAGGCGGCAAAATCATCGCCCGCGCGGTTGGAGCCGTGCGGCGCTTGGTGGCGCACGAGCGGAATGGCAAAGGTGATGAGGAATTCGTCGCCCGCCCGGAGGTCGGTCAGATCCGCGTAGGTACCCGGCTCGCCGGTGAGGACGCGCGCGGGATCCTTTGCGCACTCGACGCGGAATTGGGAAGCAAAACCGGGCACACGCAGGGAAAGCGTGAAAGCCGGCGCGATGTCGCCTTCTATATCGGCGATGCGGAGCGAGATCCTGCCCTCGCGGGGATAGGAAGAATCGGTCAGAACCGTCACAACACCGTTTCCCGAAGGGATATGCGCTTCGCCGGTCTCGTAGAGGTTGAGCGCCGCGCCGTCCCGCGCGCCGGAGAGGGCGCGGGCGCGGAGCGTGCCGGGCGCGGTCGGGACGTTGGC
>JAKSPX010000017.1 GCA_024404415.1 Clostridia bacterium
TTTCTGGGGGGAGGGCATAGCGTCGGAAGCTGTGAAAAAGGTAACTGAGTTCGGGTTGAATGAACTGGGGCTTGTGAGAATACAGGGCCTTGTCATGGCGGAAAATCAGGCGTCCATCAGGGTGCTGGAAAAGAACGGATACCTCACGGAAGGATTATTGCATCATTATCCTTTCGGACGTGAATTTCATGACGTTGTGATGCTTGCGATCATTAAATAAACTCTTATCGTGATGCTGCCAAGCGCCAGCCAATTCATTCTGCATTTTTTCAAAACCTCATTAGCCTTTTTTCCCTTTCCGTCGTATATATAGGTGCAAAAGGAAAAAGACAAAGGAGAAAATATCATGAAAACGAAAGAACTTTTAAAAGACGAAGAACTCACCAAGGTCGCCGGCGGCATTGAGATGGAGCTGAGAGAAATCGTGGGGAATACAGAGCCTCGCCCGGGTCTCAGTACGCAAGGCACCAAGGAACACGACGAGCAGATACTCAATTCTGAATTCCCCTCCCCGCGGATCGACGGTTGAGGACTTTCAAATAATCGGCGGCTCCCCCCGGGGCACGCCGTTTATTTGACATTTTCCGCGTTCCGTGCTATGATGTCCCGGCACAATAACCCTTTCCGTCTTCCCGGACGGACACAAATTTTCCCGGAGGTTCCCATGAAAAAAAGAAACATTCTTCGTCTTCTCCCGCTCCTCTTAGCCGCGGCACTGCTTCTCGGAAGCTGCGCGGAAAAAGGCGCGGACACGCCCGCACCTGAAACGCAGACCGCGCCCGAGCCGGAAACCACCCCCGTCTCCGAGCCGGAGAGCGCATCCGAGCCGGACGAATCCGCTTTCACCTATGAAGAAAATGCCGACGGCGCCGTCACGCTGACCGGCTACACAGGGGCGGAAACCGTCCTCACCATCCCCTCGACCCTCGGCGGCAAAAAGGTAACCGCCATCGGCGAAAGCGCCTTCGCCGGAAACATCCGCCTCGAAAAGGTCTATGTGCCCGAAGGCGTGACCAGCCTCGGCGACTACGCCTTTGAATGCTGCAGCGTGCTCAAAAAGGTCTACCTCCCCGAGACGCTGGAAACCATCGGGGATGGCGCTTTCTCCGGCTGTCAGGCCCTCTACCTTCTCGACATACAGGACAACGTGACCGCCATCGGAAAAGGCGCATTCCTCGACTGCACGTCGCTTGTGAGCTTTGTCGCGCCGAAAGCGCTGACCGCGCTCGGTGAATTCGCCTTTGCCGACTGCTCCCCCCTCATGAGCGTGGAGATGCGGGATTCCGCTCTCGCCGCCGTCCCCGACCGCCTCTTCTACGCCTGTTCCGCTCTTTCCACCGTCCGCCTGCCCGAAACCGTCACCTCGGTCGGCAAGCGTGCCTTCTCGGGGAATGAAAGCCTTCGTTACCTCTACCTCCCCGAAGCCTGCGAAAGCGTCGGCTCCTATGCGTTTGAAAACTGCGCTTCCTTACAGAATTTCGACTTCCCGTGTGACGAGGTCGCTCCCCATACCTTCACCTGCTGCTCCGCCCTTTCCTACATCTCCTTCCCGGAGACGCTGAAAGCCATCGGAGAAGGCGCTTTCCACAACGTGCCGCTCAAACCCGAAGATTTAGAGATCTCCGAAAACGCCAATATCGCCCCGCTCGCCTTCGACCCGGAGGAAGAACCTCCCTACGTTGAGGAGACCCTTGACGAGTCCGCCGAGAACGATATCATCTCCCTCCCGGAGGCGGACATCACCGTGGACGAGATCAGCGCCGCGGCGGCAGACGAGGGCTATCAGCTCGTCGAAAACGAGGAATTTGCCGCATGGGCGGAAGAATACCTCGCCTTCAACGCCGAAAACGCGCTTCTCGACCAGGATCTGAACCCCTACATCACCAAATATAAGGGCGAGATCGGCTACTATTATCAGGCCATGACCGCCGTCGCCAGCGGCAATCCCGAGGACATCGAGGCCGCCAAAGTCGGTTTCGGCGACGATTTTGAGGAGATGTACCGCATGATCGACCATGGCCTCGCCACCGAGATCAGCCGCTTCCGGATGGAAAACGACCTCCTTCTCTATACCGGCGTTTATGACTGCCAGCTCATGGCTGCCGCCGGGACCGACCACGTGCCAACGCTCGACGAACTGAAAGCGAAAGTCGGCTCCACCTTCACCGATCCCTGCCTCACCAGCACCACGACCGAAGCGGAGGTCGCCTTCGGCTTCTCCGATACGCTCTTTGTCATCTACGCCCCGGCGGAAAATCTCAACGCCCTCGGCGCTGTGTGCATGGATAGCTACATGCACACCCCCGAAAACGAGATCCTTCTGAATAGCGGCGCGACCTATGAGATCCTCGGCGCGGGCGTCCTCTCCGACGTTCTGACCGACTGGGATGGCAATGAGACCACCGAAAGCCGCGCCTATGTCATGCTGAAGCTCATCAACGAGTAAACCTCACCTAAAAAAGGGGCTGTAAAAAAACTCACAAGACCCTGTCATTCCGAGCCAACGCCGCAGCGTTGGCGTGGGAATCCGTCTCCTTTTTGAGAGAATACGGATTGCCACGACCATCCTGCGGGATGGTCTCGCAATGACAAGTGAGTTTTTTTACAGCCCCTTTTTTATATGAGTATACCGTTCGTGTGGTCGATCTCGTGCTGGATGATCTGAGCCGTCCAGCCGGTGAAATTCTTCACGCGGGTCCGGAAGGCGCGGGTCTGCCACCTGACCTTGATGGACTTATACCGTTTGGTCTTCCGCGTACCGTCAAGCGAGAGGCACCCCTCCTCGGCATCATAAGGATCTTTTGAGGCGATGATCTCGGGATTGAACATTTCGGCATACTTGTCCCCGTCCTGAAAGACGATGATGCGCCTTGAAACGCCGATCATATTCGCCGCCATGCCGACACAGCGCTCTTTATTTGCAAGAAGCGTCTCCATGAGGTCGTCGGCGGCGGGGATATCCTCCATCGCCGCGGGAGCCGACCTCCGTGCAAGGATGATGGGATCATGAACGATCTCTCTTACCATGTTTCAATACCTCCGTGATGTGTTCGGTGAAATGGCCCGGCGTGCGGGCAAGGTCGCGCCTCGTAATAACGTTGACAATTTTTCCGTCCCTGAGGAGCGTAACGCGGTCGTCCCGCGCGAGGAGCAGATGATATTCGTCGAGTTCAAATAGCAGTTCTCTTTCGCTCTCCGCCGCCATGCGCACCGCACAGGAAAGGCGGTATTTCTCCTCGGAATGGACGTGAAAGAGCGACCAGGTGTCCTTTGCGTGGGTCAGGAGGAAAAAGCTTGTAAGGCGCGGCGCGTAGACGCCTTCCTCCCGAATCTCAACCGGCTTTTCAAGCTCCTCCCAGCCCTTCACGCGGAAGAGATAGCAGTCCTCGTCCCCGTTTTTGCGGGTCATCGGCACCGGGATGTCGTGCCTTTTCACCTTTTGGATCTCTTCGACCTCGCCAAAGACGCGGATCCCCGCCTCCCGCCACAATTTTGAGCGGCAAAGGGCGACATATCGAATGTTGAGGGCATCTCCCGGCAGGTTTTTCACCGCCGTGTAGTAAAAATCGCCCTCCAGATTGAGCTTGTACTGCGTTTCGTTCCGCACCGAGCCGACCAGCGTGTCCCTTGTTTCCCAATCGGTCTTTTCAAGCGGCAGGTCGTCGAGCTTGTATTTTTCTCCGTCGCGCGCGGCGCTTCCGAGGACTTCGGCAAGATATTCCGTCACGTCCGGGAGCAGGGGCAGGCCGCGCACCTTTTCGCCCGGGAAATAGGCCACGTTCTCCGCACGCTCGACCGGGTAGAGCACATAGGCTTCGCTTTCGGGGAAGGCCGTCTCGCGGATGCGGCGTAGGCAATCGAGATCCTTCTCCCGCGGCGCGTCCCCCTCCGCGCGGTAGGCAGGGTAAAAAAGCACTTTCCTTTCGCCGTGCGTCAGGAGGAAGACCGCCTCGCCTTCCCCGCGGAGCATATCGAGCGTCAGCTTTTCCCCGGTGAGGATATCCTCCGCCCGCATGGTCCTTGAAAACGTCACGCCGCGGCGTTCAAACGCGAGCGGCCCCGGGGAAAGCAGGCAAAATTTCTTCTCCTCTCCGCCCCAGGAGGCCTTCCGGAGGAGGTCTGCGATTTTAAGGAAGCACCAGTCCCGGTAAAGAGACGCAACGTCACCCAGCGCCCGGGAAAAGACCTCGCCCGAGAAGGTGATATATGGCAATGCTTTTGCCGCGCGGCGGTAAAGCTCCCGGTCGCCGATCAGCCGCCGCCGGTTTTCTTTCCCGCATTTCAAGCGCATCCCCTCCGCCATTTCGGCAAGCGAGGGGTAAATGTCCCTTGTCCTCCTGATGAAGGTATCCAGCGCCGAAGCAACGCCCGGAGGCGTGCCGCGCTTTTCGGCCTCCTCAAATAAGTCATCAAAGGCGGCTTGCAGGCTCTTTTCATAATCCTCCGCCCCGGTCGATTCCATAGCCATGCGGAAGACCTCGCGGCGCATGAGAAGATGATCCTCTTTGTAGCAAAGGCGGGCAGGGAAGACCTCAAGTGAGAGGGAAAGCAGCGTCTCTTCGCCGGATGAGACGTCAAAGGGCAAAAATCCCGCAAAGCCCGAAATATCCACCACGCCGGAAAGCAGCGTCCCCGCCTCCGTGACGGCTGTGATCTCCGGGAGGGTCGCCCGGAGCTTTTCTCCCTTCAGGCTTTCGATGACGAATTCATACTGTTCGCCCTCAAAAAAGAGCGGGATCGCGGGGATCTCTCCGCCCGTGACCGCCTTTTCCTCTGAGAGGATCGTGACTTTTTTGAGATCCTCCGCCTCGATGCCGAGGCTTGAAAGCGCCTTTTCATCCGAAAGACGACGCGGGGAGGCGGATTTTACGACGAGGAGGAGCCTTTCCGTATGGATTTCCAGACATTTCACGGGTGAAATCGCATCTGCCACGCCGCCGCCCCCTTTCAAGCAACCTTTTTCCTAACAATAGCAGATTCCGTCGAAAAAAGCAAGAAAATTCATGTGGTACTGCCGATTCACTTGCGCTATGCCGCCGGAAATGGTAAAATACAGAGGATCCGTATATAAAAGGAGGCAAGCATCATGTCGGGAGATAAAATGACCGCATCCGAGCGGCTCCGCGCCTACCTCAAGGGCACGCCCGTCGACCGTGCCCCGGCGGTGGAATGGGCGCCGTGGTGGAATGAGCCGGTCGATTTCTGGCACACCGACGGACTTCCCGCCGAAGTAAACGCCGTGGAGGCCATTCAGGAATATTTCGCGCTGGATAAATGCCTCCAGACCGGCATCTCGCCGCGCACTGCCCTGACTCCCCAACCCGCAGGCTTCGGCCTCGGCATTCTGGAGGATGAAGAGGACTACGAAAAGAAGATCCGCCCGA
Organism: Clostridia bacterium; assembly: GCA_024404415.1. GTDB lineage: Bacteria > Bacillota > Clostridia > Oscillospirales > QAMX01 > RUG11797. Next base: position 5,385 of record JAKSPX010000017.1, read on the forward strand.
CCCTCTTCCCCGCCGCCTCGGAGGTCATCTCCGAGGAGCGGTATCAGTATCTTGAAAAGACCCACGCGCGGGGCGACACGGTGCATTTCTTCACCACCGAGGGCTTTTTCTGGTACCCGCGCACCCTTTTCGGCATTGAGCCGCATCTATATAGCTTCTACGACCAGCCCGAGCTTTTGAATCGCATCAACGAGGACTACCTCGAATGGCTCGTCCCCGTCCTCCGGCACGTCTTCGAGCGCTTCCATTTTGATTTCATGAGCTTCGCCGAGGACATGAGCTACAACGGCGGCCCGATGATCTCCAAGGAGACCTTCGACGAATTCCTCGCGCCCTTCTACCGCCGCGTCATCCCGGTCATCCACGAATACGGCATCCCGGTCTTCATCGACTCGGACGGCGACATCACCAAGGCCGTGGACTGGTACGCCTCTGTCGGGGCCGACGGGATGTTCCCCCTCGAGCGTAAGGCGGGGGTGGACGTCTCACTCTACATCAAAAAACAGCCCGCCATGGCTTTCCTCGGGCATTTTGACAAGATGTGCATGAAATACGGCGAGGAAGCCATGCGGAAGGAATTCGAACGCCTCCTCCCGAGTATGCAGAATGGCAAGCTGATCCCCTCGGTCGATCACCAGACCCCGCCCGACGTGACGGTGGAAAATTACCGCATCTACGTCCGCCTTCTCCGGGAATACACCGCGAAGATCACCCACGAGCATGTCTCTCTCCAACCCTGCCCCGTCATGAACGGAAAATGAAAGGAAATTCTATGGCAAACAAAGCATCCGCCAAAACGGTGAGCGGCAGAAAAAAGCTGCTTTACGCCGCCGACCAGACGCCGCCTGCGGCACCCTTGATCTTCTCGTCCCTACAACACACCCTTCTCGCGCTTTCCATGGGTCTCGCGCTGCCCATTTCGGTGGCGCGTGCCGCCGGGTTGGACGTGGCGCACTCCTCCGCCCTTTTAGCCGCCGCCTTATTCGCCATGGGCTTTTCCACCATTTTGCAGACCGTCCCGGGCAAATTCATCGGCTCGGGCTATCAGTCCATCTCAGCCTGCGATTCCGCCGCCATCTCCGCCTCTTTGCTCGCCGCCGAGCTCGGCGGCATCCCGCTGGTCCTCGGCATGACCATTTTCGGCTGCCTCGTGCGCTTCTTCCTCGGCTCCTTCGCCTACCGCATGAGAAAGCTCTTCCCGCCCGAGGTGACCGGCACCATGGTCTTCATTCTCGGCATCAATCTGGTGCCCACCGGCTTCAAATACTTCCTTGGCGCCGTCGATTCCTCCGGCGTCTACAACCCCATGCACATCCTCGTTGCGGGCGCGACGCTTCTTTTCATGCTGGCCTGTTCATTATTCATCAAGCCCCTCAAGCCCTACACGGCCCTGGCCGGTATCGCCTTCGGCTATGTCCTCTCCGCCGTCACCGGCATTTTTGACGTGGCCTCCTTCAGCGCGCTTTCCGGGAAGGCCGCCGTGGCGCTTCCCATCTACCCGGAATTCGGCCTCTCCTTTGACGCGCGCGTGATCGTCCCCTTCGCCATCATCGCCGTCGCGGCAGTGGTGGATAACATCGGCGATTTCTCCGCCTGCCAGACCGCCAACGACCCCGACCGCGAAAAGCCCGACTGGAGGTCCATTGAGCGCGGCATCCGCGGCGGCGCGGTCGGCACCATGCTTCCGGCTCTCATCGGCGGCTGTGCCCAGTCCACCGCCACCACCAACATCGGCATCGCGGGTGCAAGCGGCATCACCAGCCGCAAGGTCGGCTACCTCGCGGGCGTCATGCTGATGGTGATCGCCTTCTTCCCCGGCGTTTCCGGCACCCTCTCCATGATCCCCGAGCCGGTCCTCGGCGCGGTGCTTCTTTACAGCATGTGCTACATCATGGCGGGCGGCTTCTCGACCATCGCCTCCCGCGAGCTGGATGACCGCCGCATTTTCACGGTGTTTTTAAGTGTCGGCGCGGCCGTCAGCACCCTGATCCCCGGCCTTTACGATTTTCTCCCCGCCGGCGTCAAGGCGGTGCTCGCCACCCCGATGGTGATGGGCGTCTGTGTGCTTTTAGTGACCACCCTCTTGGGACGCATCGGCACGAAGAAAAAATATGATTTCGTCACGGGCGTCAACGCCTCCGACGTGCGTGCTCTCAACAAGGAGATGGAGACGGTCTGCCGCTCCTGGGGCGCCGACCACGTGCTTCTCAGGAAGCTCCAGATGGGGCTCAACGCCCTTGCCGAGGGCATGTACGAGGAAGCCCCCGGGACCAGACTGCACGTTTCCATCCGCTACGACGGCCTGCAGGTGAAATTACATCTGGAGACCGCCGATTCGCCGCTTGTGGAGAATCTGACAGGCCACGGCGAGGACGACATTTCCTCCCTCTCCATCGCCCTGATGATGCTTTCCAACCTCTTTGACCAGGTGCGCACCAAGTGGGAAAAGGATACGCTTTATATCGACATGGAATCCGATATGTGAGAAAGGATAACTGACATGGCATATTACGCAGGCATCACCGAAGAAGCGGTGGAAATGGAAAGGCGGGTCTACCCCGCACACGAAAAAGTCACCCTGAAAATCACGCCGCGCGGCAAACATTACCGCCGGTTTGAAGGAAAATGGCGCGTGACGATGGTCCCGATGGAGATCTCCGCCAACTCCTTCATGGATCCCGAAATGAACGCCGCGGATGAGGGGTATTACGACACTTTCACCCTCACGCCCGAAAACGGTGAACTCGTCTTTGACTACGTTTTCAAGGACGAAGAGGAATGGGCGGTCGTGCTCTCCTCGCTCGAAGATGAGAAATTAAAGCTCACCCTCCACGTCTATTCGCTCGAAGCCGACCTTTTTGCCCGTTCGCCCTATATCGGCGACCTCCATACCCATTCCTGCTTCTCCGACGGCGACGAGGAGCCGGTGCTCGTCGCGGCCAACCATCGAAAGGCGGGCTACGACTTCATCGCCCTGACCGATCACCACCAGTACGCCCCTTCGGTGGAGCTGGAAGCTTACCTCGCCCCGCTCCCTGTGGAATTCAAGGTCTTCCGCGGTGAGGAAGTACACTTAAAGCCCGCCCAATACATGCACGTCGTGAATTTCGGGAGCCGATACAGCGTCAACGATCTGCATAATGCCGACATCGCCAAGGCCGATTCTGAGGTCCGCGCCCTGATGCCGACCCTCGACGTGCCCCCGACGCTGGATCAATACGAGGCGGCCTACCGCGTCTGGACGGCAGAGCGCATCCGCGAGGCGGGCGGCATGGCCATCATCGCCCACCCCTTCTGGCGCACAAGACATGAATACAACATGCGCCCGGAAATGGTGAAATGGCTCTTTGAAAAAGGGTATTACGACGCTTTCGAGGTCATCAGCGGCCAGAGCGTCTTTGAAAACAACCTCCAGACCGCCCTTTACGGCGATATGCGTTCCGAGGGCACAAAGGTCCCGGTGGTCGGCTCCAGTGATTGCCACAAATCGAGTGACCCCGGTACCTATTTCAAATTCGGCATGACCTTCGCCTTCGCGGAAGAGCTCACCGCCGAAAGCGTCATCGACGCGGTGAAGAACCATTTTAGCGCCGCCATGGAGACCGCCAACGGCCGCATCTACGGCACCTACCGCATGGTGAAATACGCCCTCTTCCTCAAAAAATACTACCTCCCGCACCACGACGAGCTCTGCATTGAAGAAGGACTCCGCCTCGCGGCATACTATAAAGACGAGGCCGACCCCGAGGAAGCCTTCGGCGGCACCTGCGGCAGAGTCGCGGAATACCTCGGAAGATTCATGGGAAAGGAATAAAAAATTATGTCCGCTCTTTTCGGAATGCCGTTTTTTACCGGCATCAACTATTGGGAATCCAAACACGCCACGCGGATGTGGCATGAGTTTTCGCCGGAGATCGTTGAAGAGGACATGAAGGTCATGGCCGAGGCGGGCATCGACTCGCTCCGCGTCTTCCCGCTCTGGCCGGATTTCCAGCCGCTGACGGTCGCCTACGCCGAAAGCTACGACGGCGAATACGAATTTATGCTCAATGGCGAGCACCTGCCCGACACCCCGGCGGGGAAAGCGGGCGTTTCCGAGGAGGCGTGCCGGAATTTTGAGACCTTCTGCGCCCTCGCGGAAAAATATCACCTCAAGCTGGTGGTAGGCCTTGTGACGGGGCACATGTCCTTTGAAAACTTCCTGCCGCCCGCCTTCGTCCGGCGCGACATCTATACCGACCCGACCGTCATCAAATGGCTCCTCCGCTACGTGCGCTATTTCGTCGGCCGCATGAAAAATCAGCCTGCCATCGTCGGCTGGGACCTCGGGAACGAGGTGGCCAACATGCTCCAGAAAAAGGACACGCCCGACGCCTTCCACGTCTGGTGCCGCGCCATTGCCGACACCATCCGCCTTGCCGACCCCTCCCGCCCGGTGGTGACCGGCTTTGCCTCGCAGGGGGGCATCAAGGGCCGCTTTGACCTGACCGAGATCAATGAGTACGCCGACGTGCACACCGTCCACCCCTACAACATCTTCGAGCTCCGGGAAGAGACGATCTGCTCCATGATGGCCTTCCTGGACCTCGCCTTCGGCACCCGCTTCTCCGAGGACATTTCCGGCCTTCCGACCTTCTTACAGGAGTTCGGCGCCATCGGCTACCTGACCTGCACCGAAAAGGAGGAGGCTCTCTTCTACCGCGGGGCGCTGGCGACCGCCTTTGCCTACGGCTGCCACGGACTGATGTGGTGGTGCGCCTTCGACCAGGGCTCCATCGACTTCTCGCCCTACGATTTCAACAACATCGGGAGTCAGTACGGCTTCTTCCGCGAGGACCGTTCTCCGAAATTGATCGCCGCCGAGAACAACATTTTCCGCGCCCTCACCGCCGCCTTCCCCGAAGGGCTTCCGCCGATGATCCGCGACGCGGTGGTATTGGTGCCGCGCGATGATGACAAATCGGTCTACCCTTATGCCCGCACGGCCTTCGGCCTTCTGAAGCGCGCGGGACTCGACCCGACCTTTGCCTACGCCCTCGACCCGATCCCGGATAGTGACCTCTATTTCCTCCCCGGCGTGAAAAGCGGCAAGGCCATCACCAAGCGCCGTTGGAACGAGCTACTGGAAAAAGTCAGAAACGGTGCGACGCTTTACCTCTCTCTGGACGGCGCGCTCTTCCGCGAGATCCCCGAGACGGCGGGCGTTATGGTCCACAGCCGCGTCGCGCGGAATAAACACCACGACCTGACTCTGAACGGCAAGCTTCTCCCCTTTGATACCACCATCGAATACGAGGCCGAGCCGACCACGGCAAAGGTGCTCGCCGCCGACGCCGAGGGCAAGCCTTTCTTCTTCGAAAACGATTATGGCAAGGGCAAGATCTTCTTCTCGCTCATCTCCCCCGAGGCCGCCGCGCTCGGGCATCAGGGCTTCTTCTACGACGAGGTCGCCCCGGCCTACGAGGAATTCTACCGCGCCGCCGCGTCCTCTGTCCCCTCCAAGAAACTCATTGCGGTCGCCTCCCCCTTCATCGCCTCGACCGAGCACGAAAAAGCGGACGGCACGCGCCTTGTTTCCTTCATCAATTTCTCACCGTCGGAAAGAACGGCCCTGCTCGACTGCAAGGGCCACACTCTCATCCCGCTCATCGGCCCGGAGATCACGGGAAACACCCTCACGCTCCCGCCCGTGGGACTCGCGGTTTACCAAGTCAAATAAACGAACCTCTTGGGGGGGTATATCAGACGCCCGCTACAAGAGAGATGACGCGTAGACGCAATAACTTTATAAACGCACAGACCCGTAGCGAACTGAATCGCCCATTCACGCTGGTGCAGAGATACGTTTCTGCAATAGAAAGCCTACGGTCGACTCGTGAGTCGACCCTACAAGAAGGATTCTGCGCAGGAGAGGGATCTTTCCCAATGTACTGCCTGGTAGGGGCGACTCATGAGTCGCCCGAAACTAACAGTTTGCACTGTTTCTCGGCAGCGGTATTTGCTCCGGTTTAGTAGGTCGACTCGTGAGTCGACCCTACAAGAAGGATTCTGCGCAGGAGAGAGATCTTTCCCAATGTACTGCCTGGCAGGGGCGTCTCACGCTCCGGCAGACACTTGTGGTTGCGATCGCCTGCGCTTGCTGGTGCACATCACGGTAACCGTATGAAATCCTCCGGGCAATCTCCTCATGGTTCGGGAAAGCCGGGGGTCGGAGGGGCTTATATCAATGGCGCGATGTGGGCATCGCGCCCTACGAGTTTATCCCTGAAAAATGAGATACTCTTTCGACAAATTCAGCGGCGCATCATGTGCGCCGCTGAGATTTTTCTTTATTTTTTCGCCTTGATGGCCTTGGAGACAAACTCTGCCGTGCCGTCTCCCGCGCGCTTGTCGATGCTTTCGCGGAACCGCTCGTCCCCGACGTACATCTCGCCGAGTCCTTGGAGGACCTCGCCGGTGCAGGGGTAGACAATGGCCGTGATGTGGGTCGGTAATACCGCGAACAGCGCCGGCGCATCATCGCTGCC
>JAKSPX010000170.1 GCA_024404415.1 Clostridia bacterium
CGCGACACGACCGAGCTCTTCCAGATCATCTCCTGGCTCCGTGAAAAGGGCGTCCGTCTGGTCAACACCACGATGGGCAATCCTTACGTCAATCCGCACATCAACCGCCCCTACAACCTCGGCGGCTACATCCCGAACGAGCATCCGCTCGAAGGGGTCGCCCGCATGATCTCCGGCGCACGCGAACTGACCCACGCCTTCCCGGACATGGATTTCGTCGCGTCCGGCATCTCCTACCTGCGTGAGTACGCCTTCCCCGCCGCCGCAGCACTGGTTGAAAACGGCGATGCCGCGTTCGTCGGCTTCGGCCGCGCAAGCTTTGCCTATCCCGGTTTCCCGAACGATCTCTTTGAAGGCAAGTTTGACCGCAAGAAGGTCTGCGTCGCCTGCAGCAAATGCACCGAGCTGATGCGCGCGGGTTCCGTCACCGGCTGCATCGTCCATGACAGCGATATCTATCTGCCGCTCTATCGGCAGTTCTGCATGAAGAAATAATCTACGGAGGTCATTCCAATGAAAAAACTCCTCAAAAAGGGCGTCGCGCTCCTTCTGGTCGCCGCCGCGCTCATCGCCTGCTTCTGCTCCTGCTCCGGCTCGCAGTCGCTCATGACCGTTGACGGCAGCACCATCACCGGCGAGATCATGAATTATTACGCCTACATCTCCACCTCCATGCTGGAGCTCTATAACGAAGGTTCCCTTGACTACGACGCCGAGATCGAAGCCTTCGACGGGCGCCGCCTCGGCGACGTCGTGAAGGAGCTGGCTTATCAGCAGATCCTCAACGACTATGCCTGCGTCACCCTTGCGCGCCAGTATGGCCTCGAATTTGACGACGCCGAGTCGGACATCATCGACCAGCAGGTCGACCTCGTCATCGCCAACATCGGCGACAAGGCCACCTACCGCGACTTCCTCAACACCGTCAAGATCTCCGACAAGACCTACCGCGAAATGCTTCGTCTGCAGATGCTGGTGACCAAGGTCGAGAATTACCTTGTTGAAGACGGCGGCCCCATGGCCCTGACCGAAGCTGAGATCACCACCGCTATGGATACCTATCAGGACGATTTCGTCAACGTGGAATACGTTCTTCTCACCAACCGTGACCTCAAGACCGGTGAGGAGCTGGATTCCACTTCGGTCGCCCAGCAGAAGGAAGAAGCCAAAAAGGTCCGTGCGCTCGCTTCCAGCGGCACCGATTTCCACAAGCTCATCGATAAGTACAGCGCCAACAAGCCCTCGGACGGTTACAGCGCTTACATCATGAAGAACGATTCCGAAAGCAAGCTGCCGGACGAATTCGTCACCGCGGCTTTCGCCCTTGAGGATAACGCCATCAGCTCGGTCGTCGTGACCGATTACGGCTTCTACATCATCAAGCGCCTGCCCTTCGACGACTATTTCCCGACCGTCGTCAAGCAGACTGCCCGCGAAGCGAAATTCGATCAGGCTGTCAAGGACGTACAGGAGACCATGACCATCGTCACCACCTCCGCCTACAATAAGTACGTGATCGAATGACACGGACTCTCACCTTTTCCGTTCCGGAGGAGGCGCACGGGCAGAAGGTCGGTAACTATCTTCGCAAAATCGGACTTTCACATACCCTGCTCGTGATGATCAAACGGCAGGGTATGTTGTTTTTAAACGGCGAACCCGTCTTTTCCACCGTGACGCTCTCGTCGGGAGACGTCATTGCCGTCTCGGTCCACGAGGAAGAATCCACGGATAATATCGCCCCCGAGGAAGGGCCGCTGGACATCCTTTACGAAGACGAGGATCTTCTGGCCGTCAATAAGGAAGCCGCGATTCCCGTGCACCCCTCCCGTGCGCACGTTTACGGCACCCTCGCCGGGCGCGTCATGAAGCATTATGAGGGGCAGGATTTTGTCTTCCGCGCGGTCAATCGCCTCGATAAGGGCACCAGCGGCATCGTCCTGATCGCCAAAAATCCGCTTTCCGCCAACTGGTTTTCCTCCCGCGCCGCCATCCGCAAGGAATATATCGGCTTTGCCGACGGTCTTTTCCCGGAGGATGTGACCATCTGCCTTCCCATCGCGCGTGAAGCCCCCGAGGAAATGCGCCGCGTCGTGCGGGCTGACGGGGAATATGCCGTCACCTACGCCGCCCGGACCGCCGTTTACGGCGATCACTCCGAGGTGCATTTTGTCCTCGGAACCGGGCGCACTCACCAGATCCGCGTCCACTCCGCTCACATCGGCCACCCACTGCTCGGCGATCCGCTTTACGCCCCCGACGACCGCTTTGCTCTCGGACGCCAGGCACTCCACGCCGCGCGCGTGAGCTTCACCCTTCCGTATTCCGAAAAGCGCGTCACGCTTGAGGCGCCGCTTCCCGAAGATTTGAAATTGCTTACTATATAAAACACGCTTGGAGGTTATCTCATGAATTCCATCAACACCTACATCGACCACACCATTCTCAAGCCCTTTGCCACGTCGGAGGATGTGAAGCGCATCTGCGCCGAAGCGTTGGAATACAAATTCGCTTCGGTCTGCATCAACCCCTGCTATGTACCGCTGGCCAAGGAACTGCTCGCCGGTTCCTCCACCCACGTCTGCACCGTCATCGGCTTCCCCTTGGGTCAGAATACCACCGCCATCAAGGTTGCCGAAGCCGAGGATGCCCTTCTAAACGGCTGTGAGGAATTTGACATGGTCATCAATGTCGGCGCGCTCAAGGAAGGCAAAAACGACTACGTCCAAAGCGAGATCGCCGCTGTGCGCAAGGCCTGCGAGGGTCACATCCTCAAGGTCATCATCGAGACCGGCCTTCTGACCGACGAAGAAAAAGTCACCGCCACCAAGCTCGCCTGCGCCGCGGGTGCCGACTTTGTCAAGACCTGCACCGGCTTCTCCGGCGGCGCCGCCACCGTCGAGGATATCCGCCTCATGAAAGCCAACGTCACGGACGGCGTCAAGGTCAAGGCCTCCGGCGGCATCAAGACGCCGGAAACCGCCAAAGCGCTGGTCGAAGCGGGCGCCGAACGTCTCGGCACCTCTTCGGGCGTTCTCCTCGTCAAAGGTTGATTTCCTAAAGTAGGGAGGACACATTATGGCAAAGGTTATCGGGCCGGGCTCGCTGATTGCGGACGTCACCGGCTTCGCCCCGCATCTTCCGGCGGCCGGAGAGACCGCCAAAGGCACCACTCTGCGCTTCGGCCCCGGCGGTAAGGGCTCCAACCAGATGACCGCCGCCCACCGCGCCGGCGCAGACGTTAAAATGATCAGCTGCCGCGGGAACGATTTTCTCGGCATGATGATGCACGATTTTTACGTGCGCGAAGGGATGTCGGAGGAATATATCCGCGCGGATGACTCTTTCGAGACCGGCAGCGCCCTCATCGAGGTGAGCGAGACCAACGCCCAGAACCGCATCATCGTCATCCTCGCCGCCAACGAAAAGGTCGGGCGCGAGGCGGTTTTCGCCGCCGAAAAGGAATTTTCCGACGCCGACGCGGTTCTTGCGCAGTTTGAGACCACCCCGGAGGCGGTCCTGGCTGCCAAGGAACTGGCAAAAAAGTATCATAAACCCTTCATTCTCAACCCCGCCCCCTGTATTCCCATGCCGGATGGTCTTTACGACGGCATTGATTACCTCACGCCCAACGAGACCGAGGCCGAGCTTCTCACCGGCGTCAAAGTCGAAACTGAGGAAGACTGCCGTCTGGCTTCCGAAAAGCTCTTCGCGCTCGGCGTCAGAAACGTCATCATCACCCTCGGTTCCAGAGGCGCCTATTTCCGCAATCCCGAAAAGGAGCTCTTCATCCCCGCCGTCACTTCGGTCAAAGCGATCGACACCACCGGCGCGGGCGACGCCTTCAACGGTGGCTTCGCCGCTGCCGTCGCCGAGGGGCTCCCGGTCGAGGACGCCTTGAAATTCGCCACCTGCGCCGCGGCCATCTCCGTCACCCGTCTCGGCACCGGTCCTTCCATGCCGCAAAGAGAAGAGATCCTGGCGCTCTTGAAAGAGGAATTCGGCCTCACACTTTGACTTGACATTCTCTCTCGGTTTGGTATAATGAAGCTAACCTGATGGCTATTCTATCATAAAAAGGAGTATACAGTTATGAAGATCACCACTGTCGAACTGTTCAAAGTCCCGCCTCGCTGGCTGTTCTTACGCATCGGCACCGATGAAGGCATCGTCGGTTGGGGCGAACCCATCGTTGAAGGCTCCGCTGACACCGTTCTCGGCTGCGTCAACGAGCT
>JAKSPX010000171.1 GCA_024404415.1 Clostridia bacterium
CGGAAGTTGGACTTGAACCCACGACCTATCGGGTATGAACCGATTGCTCTAGCCAACTGAGCTATTCCGCCACGCGACTTCCATATTATATCACGCACCGCCCGGTTTGTCAAGAGGATTTGCAAAAAATAATCCGGATTTTTCGCAAAATCCGGATTATTTTTGCCGTTTTCCGGCACGCGCGGAGTTAACCTTCTTCCGCCATGCGGAGCAGACCCCGTCCGAGGCCGACGGTGTAGCGCAGCCATTCCCCGCGCAGCTCCGCCGGGATCCGCTGCGAGCCCGCCTCGTAGGCAAAGTCGCCCTCGTAGCCGATCTCCCGGAACGCCGCCATCGCGTCCTTCCAGTCCACGGTGCCGAAGAAGGGGAAGAGATGCTCGTCGTTGCCGTTGTCGCGGTTGTCGTTGATGTGCGTGGCGGCCAGACGCGGACCGATCGCGCGGATCGCCGCGCCCACGTCGATGCCGGAAAGGTTGGCGTGTCCCGTGTCCAGGCAGATGCGTACCGCCGGATCGTTGATGCGGTCCACCAGGTCGATCAGCTCGTAGATATCGCCTCCGCAGTAGCGGCGGCGCCACTTGCGGAAGTCCACCATGTTCTCCACGGCGATGCCGATGCCGAGGCGCTTGGCCTCTTCAATGTAGGGCGCGAGGTAACGCAGGTTCGCCTCCTGCGCCTTCTTGGCGCTGTACAGCGGGTCGCGCGGCAGATTCATCGGATGCACGACCATCCATTCCGCGCCGAGCATTTTCGTGGCCCGCAGGCAGCGAATGTTCGTGCGGTTGAGGTAGTCCCAGTCGTAGGCCGGGTCGTCCCATTCCATGCCCTCGGCGGTGTTGCCGTGGGTCTGGTGAACGGGCAGGGCAAAGCGGTCGCAGGCCTCGGCGATCTCCGCCACGGAGTTCTCCCACGTGTCGCGGTCAAGCAGATTGCCGCGGGAGGCAAGCACCCAGAGGGAGACGTCGATGCGGTCGTAGCCGGCCGCCTTGAGCGCTTCGATCGCCTCGGGGACGGTATATTTGCGCGTGGAGCCGTAAATACGGCCCATAATGCTGCTGGTAGTGGAAAGGTACATCATGGTTTTTTCTTCCTTTCTTGGATTCTCCTATATTATAGCACAATCCGCGCGCTTTCTCAAGCCCCCGCAGGGCAGTTTTTCAATCAAATTGTCCGAAAATACCTTCGGCAAAATTCACAAATCGTATAAAACCGCCAAAAAACAGTTGACAAAAGCGCGGACCTTTGTTATAATGTATGCGTAAAGTTGTCACTTCCCGTGACAGCCCACTTTTTGAAAAGGAGTACAGATCATGAAGAAATCCCTCAGAATCCTCTGCGCGCTTTTTGCTATGGTTATGGTCCTCGGCGTCGTTGCCTGCGGAACGACGGGCGATGAGACGGTTACGACCGCTGCTGCCGCGACTGAGGATCCGAACGCCCCTGCCGAAACCAAATCCGACAAAGATGAAAACGGCTACCTCCTCGATGACATTCCCGCCGACCTGAAGTTCAATCAGGCCACCGTCAAGGTCCTTTACTGGAACGACGTGGAAAGACCTGAATTCGAAGTCGAACAGGATGAGCTCGACGGAAACATCGTTTCCGAAGCCCTTTACAACCGTAACATGAAGACCGAGGAAAGACTCGGTGTCGTCTTTGACTGGACCGGCCAGCCCGGTGACAACGGCGACAGAGCCGCGTTCACCGATTTCGTCGTCCGTGCCCATGACGGCGGCGACTACTTCGACATCATCGCGACCTATTCCCGTACCTCCGCCATGCTGATGAAGCGCGGCCTCCTCGTGGACCTCAATACCGTCGAAAACAGCCAGATCAACTTCGAGAAGCCCTGGTGGCCGAAGAACCTCGTTGAGACCTGCACCATCGGTGACAGCCTCTACGCGCTGTCCGGCGATATCTCCACCAACGTACTGCACTTCATGTACGCGATCTACTACAACGCCGATATGCTCAACAACCTCAATCTCCCGGATCCCGTAGAATTCGTCGACAACAAGACCTGGACCATCGACAAGCTGATTGAGCTGAGCTCCGACCTCTACACCGACAACGACCAGAACGGCAAGCAGAGCGACGCCGATAACTACGGCTTCGGTACCATTTATTACCACGTCGACGCCTTCTACACCGGTTCTACCCTCCGTCTCGTGGAGCAGGATCCCGATAAGCTCCTTGTCCTTTCTCCCGACTATTCCAGCCAGAAGTGCGTCGACCTCGTCGACAAGCTCGGCAAGTGGCTGACCACCAAGACCTGCTACGTCTCCCTCTCCGGCGCCGCGGTCAACTACTACTATCCCTTCGCGGACGGCAATATGCTCTTCTGCCAGAACCGCGTTTACATGGCCGATAACATCTACGGTTCCTCCAACGGCCACAACCTCAACGGCGTTTCCTGGAACTACGGCGTCCTGCCCACTCCTCTGTACGATGAGAACCAGGAAGAGTACATCACCATGATCGGTAACCCCTTCACCCTGTGGGGCATCATGGCCGGTACCAGCGCTCAGAACGCCACCATGGCTGCCGCCGTCATCGAGTGCATGGGCTCTCAGGCGTACCGCGAAGTCACTCCCGCCCTGTTCGAGACCAACATGAAGTACAGATACACCAACTCCACCGATGATAAGGGCACCAGAATGTTCGACCTGCTGCACAATACCATCTGCTTCGACCTTGGCCGTATCTTCTCCGATGACCTCAGCTACATGAGCGAGATCCCGAGTATAAACGCTACCCTCGGCGCCAGCTGGGCGACCGCTATGAAGGGCCAGCTCAACGTGCTTACCAAGAAGCTCGAAAAACTGAGCGAAGCTCTCATGGAGATTGACAAGTAATTTTCCCAAGCCTTCCGTGCCGCCGCGCTTTTGCGCGGCGGCGCCTTTTTTCGCGGTCATAGTGGACAAAAAAGCGCGAAAAAAGCAGAAAATATTGATTTTTTTGCTGAAAAGCTATTGCAATTTCAAAAATTTATGTTATAATAAAATTAACCAAATCTCAAATATTAAAAGGAGAATTGTCATGGGAAAATTCGTCATCAAAACCGTAAAGACCGGAACTAAGTTCGACCTGAAGGCCGGCAACGGCGAAGTCATCGCCACCTCCGAAATTTACAGCTCTATGAGATCCACCTACAAGGGCATCGCTTCCGTTGCGAAGAACGGTCCCATCGCCGGCATCGAAGACCAGACCGTCGAAGGCTTCGAGACCATCAAGCATCCGAAGTTCGTGGTCTACACCGACAAGGCCGGTGAGTACCGCTTCAGACTGAAAGCCAAGAACGGCCAGATCATCGCCGTTTCCGAGGGCTACAAGACCAAGACCAGCTGCCTCAACGGTATCGCTTCCGTTGCGAAGAACGCCGCTGACGCCAAGATCGAGATCATCCCCGCGAAGGAAGACTGAGTTAACTTTCAGCATTTAGCCGAATAAGTTGCCGAAGCGTGCGCTGTGCGCACGCTTCGGCGTTTTTTTATTCTGATATACTGCGGCTTTCCGTTTCCCTCGCGCATATCACGCACACGCGGTGGCCGCCCGATCACTCGTAGGGAAGGGGCTTGCCGTTCCGCACCGCTTGAAGATGAATGCTGAACGCTGAAAGCTGAACGCTTACTTCTTCCGCTTCGGCAGCGGCACCTGCGCCAGCACCACGGCGGTGAAGACCAGCGCGCAGCCGGCAAGCTCCTTGCCGGAGAGACTCTGATGCAGGATCATCCAGCCGAAGAGGGCGGAGAAGACGGATTCCAGACTCATGATGAGCGTCGCGGCGGTCGGTTCGCAGTCGCGCTGACCGAGGATCTGGAAGGTGAAAGCCGCGCCGCAGGAGAGGATGCCGGTGTAGGCAAGGCTCACTCGGGCATTCCAGAGCGCCGCGAACGAGGGCTCCTCGAAGAGCAGGGCGCAGACGAGGGTGATGACGCCGCAGACGAAAAACTGGACGCACGCCATCAGCACACCGTCGACGGCGCGCTCGTTGAAGCGGTCGATGGTGATGATGTGGAAGGTGTAGATCACCGCGCAGCACAGGACGAGCAGGTCGCCGCGCGCGATGGTGAAATCCTCTTTGATGCAGAGCAGATAAAAGCCCGCGATGGCGATCACGACGCAGACCCACGTGATGGGCGGGATCTTCTTTTTGAAGAGGGCGTTGCAGATCGGCACCAGTACGATGTAGAGCGCGGTGACGACGCCGGCCTTGCCGCCGGTCG
>JAKSPX010000172.1 GCA_024404415.1 Clostridia bacterium
TTACTCCGGAATCAGGTCCACAATGACCAGTTCCGGTGCGTTAAAAAATCTCGGGACGCTCGTATTTTTTGCAAGCCCCCGGCTGACGATCACCACGGTGCCGTCCTTTTCGTAGCGGCCGCCCGCGTGATCGGGGAACAAGCTCCTGTCCGGCGCGATGAGACCGTTCACAAAGGGCGGAAATCGCCACTGTCCGCCGTGCATATGACCGCTCAGAACCAGATCATAGCCCTCACGAACGTAGGCGGAAAACTCGTTTTCCTCGGGTCTGTGGGACAGAAGCAGGTTGAGCGCCGTGTCGCTCATGAGCGGCTTTACCGACTTCAGCTGCGTTTCGATGCTCTTCCCGTTCACCGGATCATCGATGCCTATGATGCAGACATTCTGCCCGCGCACGGTGAAATCCGCGCAGCTTGCGCACAGCAGCGTGACGCCCATTTCCTCGTAGGCGCGGATCGCTTCCTTTTTCACCGCTTTCGTGAAGCACTCGTGATTGCCCGTGACGGCGTAGACGGGATAGCGCTTTACAAGCTCGGAAATGAGAGCGCGGCTGCTGACGTTCTCCGAATTCTCATCGAGGATGTCTCCCGTCATCAGAACGGCATCGGGTGCGGCGGCATCGATCTTTTTGATCAGCCGCTTCTGTTTTTCGCCGTAGGCGGTATCGTGCAGGTCGGAGATCACCGCGAAGGTGACCCTGCCCGATACCTTATCCGTCTTCACGCGGTAATGCCGCACGGTGAGCGGACCGATGAGACCGGCAAGGATATAAACGATAAACAGGATGATCAGCAGGGTAATAATTCTATGTTTCTTCATTCACGCATTCGGGCCGTTCCTTTTCGGGGAACGGCCCGGTATCACTTAGATTTCGTCGCCGGAGTTGTCCGTGTCTTCTTCCGCACGCTCGAGAAGGCGGTCGAGGGAGGTATCTTCACCTTCTGCGGTCTCACCGAACGTTTCTTCCGAAGTCTCTGCCGCTTCGTCATCGGCGCTCACTTCTTCTTTAGCGGAGGGAGCCACGCTCACGATGCGGCTGTCGCCCACCTTCATGAGGCGCACGCCCTGCGTGGAGCGACACTGCACGGAGATGGAGGAAACGGGGATGCGGATGATGGTGCCGTCCACGGTGATGAGCATGAGGTCCTCGTCCTCGGAGACCAGCAGCTGGGCTGCCAGTTTGCCCGTCTTCTCGGTGAGGTTCATGGCCTTGATGCCCTTGCCGGCGCGGCTCTGGATGCGGTATTCGGAGAGGTCTGTGCGCTTTCCGTAGCCATTTTCGGTGATGGCGAGCACCTGCTTGGTTTCATCTACCACGCTGATGTCCACGACTTCGTCGTTCTCGCCCAGATCCATGGCCTTGACGCCCATGGCGCTTCTGCCGATGGCGCGCATCTCGCTTTCATGGAAGCGGATGGAGAAGCCGTCGCGGGAGCCGAGAATCAGCTCGCTGTCGCCCTTGGTGAGGCGGACGGCAATCAGGGAATCGTCCTCACGCAGCGTGACGGCGATGAGGCCGCTGGCACGCATATTGCTGAAGGCGCTGTACTCGATACGCTTGATGATGCCCTTGCGGGTCGCCATGATGAGGTAGTACTCGTCCTGATTCTCCTCGGGAACGGGCAGCACCGCGGTGACCTTCTCGCCGGGATCGAGGTTAATGAGGTTGATGATGGCGGTGCCGTGCGCGGTGCGGGCGGCCTCCGGGATCTCATAGCAGTACTTCTTGAACGCGCGTCCGCGGTCCGTGAAGAACATGATGGAATCGTGAGTGCTGGCCACGTACAGCTGCTCCACAAAGTCCTCCTCGCGGGCGGTGGCGGCGATGATGCCCTTGCCGCCGCGTCTCTGAGCGCGGTAGGTGGAGGAAGCCAGACGCTTCACGTAGCCGTTATGGGTGATGGTGACGACCATGTCTTCCTCATCGATGAGGTCCAGCATGTCGATTTCGCCGTCCAGAGCGGAAATTTCGGTTCTGCGCTCGTCACCGTACTTTTCCTTGATGGCGGTGATCTCTTCCTTGATGATGGCAAGCACCATGGATTCGTTGGCAAGCACGTCGCGGAAGTAAGCGATCTGCTTTAAGAGGTCTGCGTACTCCTGCTCGATCTTGTCGCGTTCCAGACCGGTCAGGCGCTGAAGACGCATATCCAAAATGGCCTGCGCCTGCTTTTCGGTAAGACCAAAGTTATCCATGAGTCCCTGACGGGCGATGGGCGGCGTGGCGCTGCTGCGGATGAGGTTGATGACTTCGTCGATATGATCGAGAGCGATGAGCAGACCCTTCAAAATGTGGGCGCGCTCCTCCGCCTTGTTGAGGTCGTACTGGGTACGGCGGCGGATGACGTCTTCCTGATGGTCGAGATAGTGGCGGATGATGCTCTTAAGGGACAGGATCTTGGGTTCGCCATTGACCAGAGCCAGCATGATGGCGCCGAAGGTATCCTGCATCTGGGTGTGCTTGTAGAGATAATTGAGCACCACGTTGGGGTTCACATCGCGCTTTAAGTCGATGGCGATACGCATACCGTTTCGGTCGGACTCATCGCGGATATCGCTGATGCCTTCGACCTTCTTGTCGCGCCCCAGTACCGCGATCTCGGTCACGAGGTTCGCCTTGTTGAACATGTGGGGCAACTCGGTCACGACGACGCGCTGGCGGTTTCCGCCGATCTCTTCCATGTCGGTCTTGGCGCGCACGACGATGCGGCCGCGGCCTTCGTGGTACATATCGTAGATGCCGCGTCTTCCGAGGACTACGCCGCCGGTGGGAAAATCGGGGCCCTGCACGAACTGCATGAGCTCATCCACATCGCAGTCCGGATGGTCGATCATATAGACGCAGGCATTGATGACCTCGGTCAGGTTGTGAGGCGGGATATTGGTCGCCATGCCGACGGCGATGCCGGCGGAACCGTTTACCAGCAGGTTCGGGAAACGGGAGGGCATGACCGAGGGCTGCATGAGGGTCTCATCGAAGTTGGGATAGAAATCGACGGTGTCCTTGTCGAGGTCGCGTACCATTTCCATGGCCAGCTTGTCGAGGCGCACCTCAGTGTATCGCATGGCCGCCGCGCCGTCTCCGTCAACGGAGCCGAAGTTGCCCTGACCGTCAACGAGAGTATAGCGGGTGGAGAAATCCTGCGCCAGACGGACAGTGGCGTCATACACGGCGCTGTCGCCATGGGGATGATATTTACCGAGCACGTCGCCCACGATACGGGCGGACTTGCGGTAGGGCTTGTCGGGCGTGTTGCCCAGCTCCATCATGGAGTAGAGTATGCGGCGGTGAACCGGCTTGAGACCATCGCGCACGTCGGGAAGGGCGCGCGAAACGATAACAGCCATGGCATAAGAAATAAATGATTTTTTGAACTCGTCTTCCACGTCCAGCGGCGTGAGATTTCCGATGTTGAACTGGTCGTTCATTTACGTAGGTCCTCCGTTATACGTCAAGGTCTGCCACGAGGCGGGCGTTCTTTTCGATGAAGTCGCGTCTGGGCTCTACCTGATCGCCCATAAGCAGGGCTACCAGCTGATCGGCCGCGATGGCGTCCTTCAGAGTGACGCGGTACATGCTTCTGACCGACGGATCCATGGTGGTCGCCCAAAGCTGTTCCGCGCTCATGTCGCCGAGGCCTTTATATCTCTGCACGTCCGGCTTGCTCTCGCGGCCGATTTCGTCCAGATACGCCTGCAGCTGCTCATCGGAATACACGTACTTTTCCGTCTTGCCCTTGGTGATTTTGTAAAGCGGGGGCTGGGCGATGTACACGTAGCCGTTTTCGATGAGGCCGGGGAAGTGGCGGAAGAAGAAGGTGAGCAGAAGGATGCGGATGTGGCTGCCGTCGACATCGGCATCGGTCATGCAGACGATGCGGTGATAGCGGAGTTTGGAGAGGTCGAACTCCTTGTCAAAGCCGCCGCCGAAGGCCGTGATCATGGCTTTGATTTCCTCGTTCTGGAGGATGTGATCCATGCGAGTCTTTTCCACGTTCAGAATCTTGCCTCTGAGGGGCAGGATGGCCTGGAAGTGACGGTCGCGGCCGGATTTGGCGGAGCCGCCTGCGGAGTCACCCTCCACCAGGAAGATCTCGCACTTGGCGGGGTCACGCTCGGAGCAGTCGGCGAGCTTGCCGGGCAGGGTAGCGCTGTCCAGAGCGGTCTTTCTGCGGGCGCTCTCACGGGCCTTGCGGGCCGCTTCGCGGGCGCGGGCCG
>JAKSPX010000173.1 GCA_024404415.1 Clostridia bacterium
GATTGCCACACCAGTCTCTGGACTGGTTCGCAATGACAAAGGAGATACATTGTGCCAGATCACTTTCCACTCCGTCATCCTGAGCACGCATTGTAAAGGATCTTTCCTTGGAAAACGGCAAAAAGCCCTCATCCACCGCTTTGCGGCTCCCCTCTTCGTCGACGCATCCCCCATAGATGGGTGAAGACTTACGGAGTTAAATCGTTATCAACGCAATCGCGTTCTCCTGAAAACTGAATACTGAAAACTGAAAACTCCTCATTCCTCACTCATCAAAACCTCGTCTCGATCTCAAGAGAGGCATAAAAATGTCCCTTTTCCCCTTTTTCGTAGGCCGTGATGCGTCCGATGAGGAGCGGCGCGAGCTTTTCCTCGTGTCCCGCGGGGTCAAAGGGTGCTTCCTTCCGGGCAGGAGCTTTCACGCGGGCGCGCATCTTTTCAAAAAAGGCGCGTGTGATCTGCCCCGCGGCGAGGTCTTCATATGATTCTTCGAGGGGCGGAAGCGTCTCTTCCTCGCCGTCGCTTGCGTTTATCAGAAAGTAAGCGCCGTAAGCCGCGCCGCGCACCGCGCTTTCGATCTCCTCCGGCGCCACGCGGTGAGCCGTGCAGGCGGAATTTCCGCATCTATTGTATTTCGCGCAGACGTAGACCGGCTTCCGCCCTTTTTTCCGCCGCAGGATGAGCCTTCCGCCGCATCCGCCGCAGAATAATAACCCCGCGTAGGGCGTTTTTTCGCCCCCGCCGCGCCCCGATGACGCAAGGCGCGAGGCGGCCTTTTCAAAATCCGCGCGTGTGACCAATGGTTCATGGTCGTTTTCGAGGATGATCCGCTCATCTCTCGATGTTGTGAGCCGTCTTTTATCCTTGAAGCTTGCCCCGACCGTCTTTTTCATGACGCGGGAGCCAGTGTAGCTTTCGTTTTCCAGAATGTGCCGCACGCCCGCGGCAGACCACGCTTCCTTTGCGTCTCTTCTTCCTTTGTATAAGGAAGGCGGCGGAAGCTCCCGTGCGTTGAGCCTCCCGGCGATCTCCCCCACAGAGGCGCCCGAGAGGAAATCACGGAAGATCTCCTTAACCACGCCCGCGCATTCCGGATCCGGAAGGAGCTTGGTCCCCTCGCGGAGATACCCGTAGGGCGGGGCGACCAGATAGGCCCCCTCCCGCATCTTGTGGTAGACCACACTCCGGATCTTGCGGCTATCCTCCTTGGCGCGCATCTCATGAAACCACGCCTCGAGGGGGAAAATATCCTCGTTATAGACCTCGCTCTCGAAGATCAGCTCGACGCCGACCTCTCTGAGAAATTCGGTGAAAAGCAGGCTCTCGGTCAGGTTGCGCCCGAGGCGGGAGGAATCCTTTAGTAAGATCGCGTCGATCTCGCCGCTTTTGGCAAGCTCCCTTACCACGTCGAGGCGCGAAAAGTCGGTGCCGGTCATGTCGTCGTCGGTGATGACCTTCACGACCTTCCCGAGGCGCATCTCTTTTGCGTATTTCAGGAGCATCTCCCGCTGGGTCTCGATCCGCCCTCGGAGAAGGCCTCCCTCGTCCCGGCTTTCGCGGCAATAGACGAGAATGCGGCGTTCATCCATTTTCTATTTTACCACACTTTCGTCCAAATGAGAAGCCCTTTCGGGCGATTTTTCCGACGTGGCCACCTCCAGCATCCTTTTTTTCAGCCGCGCAGCCGCCTTCGGATCCGAAGGATGCCGCAGGAAGATAAACATCCGTTTGGTTTTTTCTTCCTCCCCACTTTCTTTTTCCCTCCCTTTATGCTATGATAGCAAGGTAAACCTATGTTTGGTTCCATTTCCCCAAAACATCCGCCTATATTTTGTTTCTTTTGATATTGACTTGCGCTATATCTTGTGGTATGATAGGCAAGCCCGCTTAAAAAGCGGGAGCGTAACCAATCTATGCACGGAGGCATTTCCACTATGACGAAACACGAAGAAAAAGCGCGCGAGCTGTTCCTCGCGGGTTATAACTGTGCTCAGGCGGTCTTTCTCGCCTTTCAGGACGAGATCGGTCTTGCTGATGAAGAAGCTCTGAAGCTCTCCTCCTCCTTCGGCGGCGGCTTCGGAAGGCTCCGCGAGGTGTGCGGGGCGGTCTCCGGCGCGGAGATGGCGCTCGGCGCGCTCACCGGCTACACCTCCCCCACCGACCAGGACGAAAAGGCCGCGCATTACGCCCGCGTGCGCGAGCTGGCCGAGACCTTCGCCGCGGAAAACGGCGGCACCTACATCTGCCGCGAACTTTTAGGGCCCGAAGCGGACGCCTCCTCCCCGGTGCCCACGCCGCGCGACGCCGCCTTCTATAAAAAGAGAAAGTGCCTCGCCTACGTCGGCTCGGCGTCCGCCATACTCGACCGCATGCTTGAAAAAGAGGCAGACAAATGAGGATCGCGGGATTCCAGAAGCTGACTTTGCTGGATTATCCCGGCAAGGTCGCCGCGACGCTCTTCACACCGGGCTGCAACTTCCGCTGCCCCTTCTGCCACAACGCTTCTCTGGTCCTCACGCCGGGCGAGACCCCGCTCTTTGAAGAGGAAGAAGTCCTCGCTTATCTGAAAAAGCGGCAGGGCATTCTGGAAGGCGTCTGCATCACTGGCGGCGAGCCGACCCTGCAGGGTGACCTCGCCGACTTCATCCGCAAGCTCAAGTCGATCGGCTACGCGGTCAAGCTCGACACCAACGGCTCCTTCCCCGAAAGGCTCTTCCCGCTTCTCGACGAAGGCCTTCTCGACTACGTGGCCATGGACATCAAGTCTTCCCCGGAAAACTACGAAAAGGTCGCAGGCGTCTCACTCGACCTCCAAAAGCTTGAAATGACCGTCCGCCGCCTGATCGGCGGCAGCATCCCCTACGAATTCCGCACGACGGTGGTTAAGGGCCTTCACACCAAAGAGGATTTCTCGAAGCTCGGGAAATTCATCGAGGGCGCGGAAAGCTGGTATCTCCAGAGCTACGTCGACTCGGGCGACGTGATCGACCCCGTTTTCTCCGCCTTCTCCAAAGAAGAATGCGCGGAATTTCTTGAAGAAGTGCGTCCGTTCGTTAAGAACTGCGCCCTGAGAGGCATCTAACGACTTTAGGAGTTTTCAGTTTTCAGTATTCAGTTTTCAGAAGCACTCCTCACTTCTCACCCACTACATATCCCCTCATTTTGTGACATTCTATCTTGACACCCACGAAATATTGTGGTATCATAGAAACAAGCGCGAACGAAACGAAAAATGAAGACTACAATTTCTGAAAGGAACCGTTCTATGTATCAGGTCATCAAACGTGACGGCAAGATCGCCGATTTTGATCTTTCCAAGATCGCCCATGCCATCGCCCTCGCCTTCGATTCCCAGCAGAAAAACTATAATCAGGACATCATCGACTTCCTCGCTCTGAAGGTCACGTCCAACTTCCAGTCCAAGATCAAGGAAGACAAGATCGCGGTCGAAGACGTGCAGGACAGCGTGGAATCGGTCCTCGTGCAGGCGGGCTACGACGACGTGGCCAAGGCCTACATCCTCTACCGCAAACAGCGTGAGAAGATCCGCAACATGAAGTCCACCATTCTGGACTACAAGGCCCTTGTGGACAGCTACGTCAAGGTCACTGACTGGCGCGTCAAGGAAAACTCCACCGTCACCTATTCGGTCGGCGGCCTGATCCTTTCCAACTCCGGCGCCATCACCGCCAACTACTGGCTCTCCGAGATCTATGACGAAGAGATCGCCGCGGCGCACAGAAACGCCGACTTCCATCTCCACGATCTTTCCATGCTGACCGGCTATTGCGCCGGCTGGTCTTTGAAGCAGCTCATCAAGGAAGGCCTCGGCGGCGTGACCGGCAAGATCACCTCCGCCCCCGCCAAGCACCTCGCCACCCTCTGCAACCAGATGGTCAACTTCCTCGGCATCATGCAGAACGAGTGGGCGGGCGCGCAGGCCTTCTCCTCCTTTGACACCTACCTCGCCCCGTTCGTCAAGACCGACAACCTCACCTACGACGAGGTGAAGAAGTGCATCGAGTCCTTCATCTACGGCGTGAACACCCCGTCGCGCTGGGGCACTCAGGCTCCCTTCTCCAACATCACCCTCGACTGGACGGTCCCGAACGACCTCGCCGAACTCAACGCCATCGTCGGCGGCAAGGAAATGCCCTTCAAGTACAAGGACTGCAAGGCCGAGATGGACATGATCAACAAGGCCTTCATC
>JAKSPX010000174.1 GCA_024404415.1 Clostridia bacterium
CCCGGCGTGGAAAACAGCTACGTCAAGATGGGCGGCGTGGAGATGCTGCCCGAAAAGATGTAGATCCTCTCCATCGCGTAGCCTTTGCCCATCCCCAAGGACGCGGCTATCGATTCCCGGCTGGATTACCGCTGGGTGGACCTGCGCACCGACGAAAACCAGCTCATGTTCAAGGCCCAGACCGTCATGACCGCCGCCCTGCGCAATTTCCTCCTTGAGCGCGACTTCATGGAGATCCATTCCCCCAAGCTCATCGGCGCGGCCAGCGAATCGGGCGCGGACGTTTTCGAGGTCAAGTATTTCGACCGCAACGCCTATCTTGCCCAGAGCCCGCAGTTCTATAAGCAGATGGCCATGGCCGCCGGTTTCGAGCGCATCTTCGAGTGCGGCCCGGTCTTCCGCGCGGAAAAATCCTACACCTCCCGCCACACCACCGAATTCACCGGCTTCGACCTTGAATTTTCGTATATCGACTCCTTCCGCGACGGCATGAAGATGGAAGAAGAGCTCCTCACCAATATGCTCGCCAAAGTCAAGGAAAAGTACGGCGACCAGATCAAAGAGCTCTTCGGCAAGGAAGTCATCGTCCCGACCCTCCCGTTCCCGGTGGTCAAGCTCCGCGACCTCTATGACGAGCTCGAAAAGAATTACGGCTACACCGTTCCCGAAAGCGAGAAGAACGACCTCACCACCGAAGCCGAACAGCTCTCCTTCAAGTGGGTGCAGGAAAAGTACGGCCACGAATTCCTCTTCGTCACCGATTTCGGCCCGGAAAAGCGCGCCTTCTATCACATGAGAGACGAAAACGGCATCCCGCAGGGCTACGACCTCATCTGGCGCGGCGTTGAGATCACCACCGGCGCCCAGCGTGAGCACCGCTATGACATCCTCAAGAAGCAGGCGGATGAAAAGGGCCTCGGCGAAGACGTTAAGTTCTACCTCGACTTCTTCCGTTACGGCTGCCCGCCTCACGGCGGCTTCGGCCTCGGCCTCGACCGTCTCACCATGCTGCTCTGCGGCCTCGGCATCAAGGACTCCATGTTCATCTTCCGCGGCCCGAACAGACTGAATCCGTAATTCAGAGCGATTTAGCTATCAGCGATTCAGCGGTTGTGCGGTGAGGCTCTCCCTCTGGGAGAGCTGTCACGACGGAGGAGTGACTGAGAGGGCATCGTTGAACTGCCTGTAAACTCCGTCTCCTTAAAACTGAAAACTGAATACTGAAAACTCAATTAGGAGGCCTCTCAAATGCTCGACATTCCTGCTCTTGTCAAAAGTCTTGAAAACTGCCCCTGCGGCAGATCACACCAGATCAATATCTCCCGCGTGGAGATCCGCCCGGGCGTCAAAGCCGACGCCGGAAAGATCCTCAGAGAAGAACTGGGCGGCGAAAAGCTCCACGTCGTTTATGACGACAATACCCTCGGCGCCTCCGAGGGCATTCTCGATATTCTCCGCGCGGCGGGCTACACCCTCACCGAAACGCATTATGAAAACCTCAAGGAAGCCACCATGCGCGAGGTGGAGGACGTCATGCGCGACGCCAAGGGCGCGGACGTTGTCCTCTCCATCGGCACCGGCTCCTTAAACGACATCTGCCGCTACGGCTGTTTCCTCTCGGGTCAACCCTTCGCCATCTTCGCCACCGCGCCGAGCATGGACGGCTTCCTCTCCCAGCAGGCCCCCATCCTCACCGAAGGCTTCAAGATCACCTATAACGCGAAGGCTCCCGCCGTTCTCATGGCCGACGTGGATATCCTCGCCAAGTCGCCGACCGAACTCAAGGCGGCGGGCCTCGGCGATCTCATCGGGAAATACACTGCCCTTGCCGACTGGAAGGTCGCGGCCATGACCACCGGGGAATACTACTGCGACGCTATCGCCGAAAACATGAGAAAAGCCGTCGACGAGGCGGTGAGACTCGCCAAATCCGGCCTCGGCGATACCGAAGACCCGGATTATGCGGCCTCTCTGATGGAAGCGCTGGCACTCTCCGGCCTTATGATCTACCTCTCCGGCTGCACCCGCCCGGCATCCGGCGCGGAGCACCATCTCACGCACTGCCGGGCAATGCAGTCTGCCGCCCGTCACCTCCCGCCGGTCTATCACGGCAAGAGGGTCGGCATCGCGGCGGGCATCGTCGCGGATATCTACCACAAGATCACCGAATATGACGATTTTGACTGCGCCAAAAAGGAAATGACCGAGGAGGAGCTCCGCCCGGTCTTCGGCCCGCTTTATGATATGCTCATGAAGGAAAATACCCCGAACCCCATCGACGCGGTCGACCCGGCGGTCGTGAAAGCCCATTGGAAGGACATTCAGAAGATCGTCCACGAGGAAGTCCCGACCGGGGATGAGATCCGCGCGATCTTACATGAAGCGGGGGGAGAGGCCACGCCCGAAGAGGCCGGTATCCCCGAAGACCTTGCCTATTATGCACCGCGCTACGGCCAGTACGCCCGCTTCCGCATGACGCTTCTGCGCATCACCAACACCCTCATCGTGCATGGGGAGGATATCTACGCATGAAAAGCGTGCGCGATTTCGACCTCTTCCTTTTAGACATGGACGGCACCATCTACCTCGGAAACGACCTCTTTCCCGAAACGCCGGGCTTTTTGGAGGCTGTCAGGAGGAAGGGCGCGCGCTATGTCTTCCTGACCAACAATTCCTCCAAAAACAAACAGAGCTACGTCGAAAAGCTCAACCGTTTGGGTATCGCGGCCACCGAGGAGGACGTCTTCTCCTCGGGCGACGCGACAGCCATCTGGCTCCGTGAAAACGGGTATCAGTCCATGTACCTCGTCGGGAATACGGCGCTCAAGGGGCTTTTTGAAAAAGAGGGCTTTCTTATCACCGAAAACGACCCCGACTGCGTGGTTCTGGGCTTTGACACAGAGCTGACTTATGAAAAACTCTGCAAGGCGCACGATCTTCTCCGCGCGGGCAAGACCTGGATCTGCACCCATCCCGACCTGGTCTGTCCGATGGAGGCGGGGAGGACTATCCCCGATACCGGCGCGATGATCAGGCTTCTCGAAGCCTCCACCGGGCGGCATCCCGACTATATCATCGGCAAGCCCAATAAGATCATCATCGACGCGGCGCTCTCGCTCTACCACGGGACAAGAGAGAAGACCTGCATGGTCGGCGACCGGCTTTATACCGACATCGCCGTCGGGAAAAACGCCGGCATCGGCTCCATCCTTGTCCTCTCGGGGGAAACTTCCCTTGAAGATTACGAAAACCAACAGGAATTCCACGCCGATTTTGTCTACCCGACGGTAGGCGAGATCGGTAAGGAGTTAGGAGTGAGGATTGAGGAGTGAGGAGTTAGGAGTTAGCTCCGCCATCTCAATACTTACCCCATCTATCACGAAAGGACCCGAATCATGACCGATTCCGAACGCATCAATCAGGGCATCCGGGACGCCATATCCCGCGGCGTCCACACCTATTCCATCCCGCCGAAGAACAAGGAGAGCGCGGACGGGTTTTACCCTCTGGATGCTCCCATCGTTCTGCCATCCAATTTCACCCTGCTTTTATATAACTGCACCCTGATCCTCGACGACGGCGTGTACTGCAACATGATGGTCTCGGAGGGCGCTTTTGATGAGCACCTCACCAAAAAGGACGAACTCAAGGACATCCACGTCATCGGCATCGGCAAGGTCATCCTGGACGGCGGCAAGCCCAATGACCTCACCGAAAAGACCTCCGGCAAGGATGGACGCCCGTCGATCCTCCACAATTCGCCCATCCTCTTCCGCAACGTGGACGGCGCGGTGGTGGAGCACCTGACCATCAAGAATCAGCGCTATTGGGGCATCACCATGTACTATTGCCGCAACGGCCGCATTTCGGACATCGCCTTCTTTGCCGACAACGCCATGCCCAATCAGGACGGCGTCGACCTGCGCGCAGGGTGCGAATTCTTCGATGTGACCGATATTTCAGGCTGGACGGGAGACGACAGCGTCGCTCTCACGGCGCTCCCGATGGGGGACAAAGCGATGAAGGTCGAGGGCAAGCCCGACGACATCCACGACATCGACGTCGCCCGTGTCTCGACCTATATCTCCGGCGGACACCAGACGGTGAGGCTTCTCAACCACGACGGCGCAAGGCTTTATAACATCGGCGTTTACGACATCACCGACATGGCTCTCGAGGGCAAAAAGCCCGCGCGCGCCAC
>JAKSPX010000175.1 GCA_024404415.1 Clostridia bacterium
TTGCCGTCCGCAGTATGCTTTCCAAGAACACCAACGACGAGACCGACGTCATGATCATGAGCACGGTCGCCCGCCGCGCCAATCTCCTTCAGAAGCGCTCCGGCGGTACCCGCGTCCTGGCCAATCCCTTGCCGATGTTCTACCCGAACGATATGCTCGTGAAGGATGCTCTGAACAAGATGGCCACCACGCAGATGGATCTCTACGCACACTACGAAGTGCTCTGCGACGAGATCATCCGCAAGCAGTTCAAGGAAAAGTGGGGAACGCCCGAAATGCACGGCTACGCCTCGATGTCCATTACCTATAACCCCTATGCTGTCCAGCTTCCCGAAGGCATCAAGGCGCATCTCACGACTTACGGCACCGGCGCCAACACCATGAACTGCTACCTGACCATCATGGCGCTGAACGACAGCGGCGACCTCAACTTCAACTACGACTGCTGCAACTATGCGACCACGCCCGATTCGGCGCGCAAGATGCATGAGCACATCACCAAAGCCCTCAAGGCAATCGTCGAGAATCCGGAAATGACCCTGATCGAGCTCAACAGACTCTGATCTTCAAGCAGGCCTTTCTGATCCCTTTTCCGCGCAGCCTTTGGGCAGTGCGGAAAAGGGATTTTTTTCGAAAATCCGAAGGAACTTTTGGCGGACCGGATCGTCCAAAAAGGTATGACATTTTATCCGGCAATGGGGGAATCTGAGATGGGAAAGAAAATGAAAGCGACAGCGCTCTTTTTCGCGCTCTTGCTGCTCCTTTCGTCCTGTGGGGGGGAGAAAACTGCAGAAACGGCATTTGATCCGGTCAGCGCGGGGAACAAAGGAACGGAGATCGAAACGGGTAACGTCATTAAGGTAGAATATGAGACAGAGATCGAAGAGACCTTTGTCCGGGTGGAGATCGACGAGCCCTCCGGCATGGTGCCGTCCGCGCCGGAAAAGGACGATATCCCGGAGGACGATCCGACGGAGATATTAAAGCGCGTCGCCGTCAAGACCGGCAGCGGCAACATCAAGCTCAAGGTAAGGACCGATCTGGATCCCACCAAGCCCATGGTGGCGCTGACCTTTGACGACGGTCCGAGCAAGTACACCAACGACATCCTGGATCTGCTCGAGAAATACAACGGACGCGGGAGCTTCTGCGTGGTCGGCAACCGACTTGATAAGTACACCGCAGAGTTAAACCGCATGGCGGAAGGCGGACATGAGATCGTCAGCCACACCTGGAGCCACACAAACCTCAAAAACGTCGGCGAAGCAGAAGGCAAAAAGGCCATGCGCTCGGTCATCGACTATGTCTATGACCTGAACGGCTATCAGATCCGCTTCGTCCGCCCGCCCTACGGCGGCTTCAACGACACGGTCAAGAAGGAAGCGGCCGACCTCGGCGTCGCACTTCTGCGCTGGTCGGTGGACACGCTGGACTGGAAGACCAAGAATCCCGCCTCTACCTTGAAAGAAGTCAAAAAATCGACTGGGAACGGCTCGATCATCCCCGCTCACGACATCCACGGCGAGACTGCCGAGGCCATGAAGGACGTCATTCCGTGGCTGGCAGGCGAGGGGTACCAGCTCGTGACCGTTTCCGAACTGCTCTATTATCAGAACGACGGAGCAACGGCCGGCAAGGTCTATTATAACACCTGATACATCCATCAAGAGGGGACTCGCGGCGTCTTTTCGGAAACGAAAGGACGCCTTTTGGCAAATCAGGCGGGAAAATTCTTTGAAAACTGTTATACTGTATCGGAGTGAATATGCTTTTTTCGGGAATCTGCTTCGGGGAGGGGCGCTTATGGGCGGGAAAGCCATCATAGACGGCATTGCGTTTGAAAAAACGTCGCTCCGGGGCGCTTTGGAAAAGGCTGAGGAATTGATCGGGCGCGGCGAGCCTTCATACGTCGTGACCCCCAATCCCGAGATCCTTTATCAGGCGCTGAAGGACGAAACGCTCCACAGTGCTCTCAGGGAAGCCGATCTTGTGCTTCCGGACAGCGTCGGCTGCCGGATCGCGTCTAAGATCCTCGGCGATCCGATCCCTTATAAGGTCGCGGGTGTCGAATTCGGCGAAGCGCTCCTGAAGCTTGCCGCAGAAAAAGGCTACACCGTCTGGCTTCTCGGCGCCAAGCCCGGCGTCGCGGAAAAGGCGGGGGAGAATATGAAGGCAAAGTATCCCGGCCTGAAGCTCCTGGGCACGTCGGACGGCTATTTTAAGGATGCCGAACCGGTCCTTGAAAAGATACGCCAAAGTGGAGCGCAGATCCTTTTTGTCTGCCTCGGCGCTCCCAAACAGGAATCCTTCATCTACGACCATAAGCATGAAACCGGTGCCATATTGCATCTTGCGCTCGGAGGATCGCTTGATGTATATGCCGGAACGGTTGAGCGCGCGCCGCGATGGATGATCCAATCAGGACTTGAATGGCTCTATCGGCTTATCAAAGAGCCGAAGCGCCTGGGGCGCATGACGCGCATCCCGCTTTATCTCCTGCACTGCGTCAAAGTTCGCCTAAATCGTCGGAATAGAGGAAAATGACCATGGCAAAAACCATCGTTTTAGAAGGCATAGACGGCTCCGGAAAATCCACCCAGTTCAAACTGACCGGCGAAAAGCTCGACCGGATGGGCGTTAAGCACATGTCGGTGAAGTTCCCGCGCTATGAGACCCCGTCAGGCATGAACATCCGCCGCTATCTCTCGGGAGAATTCGGTGAAAAACCGGGAGACGTCAACCCTTACGCCGCCTCGGCGCTTTACGCGGTGGACCGCTACGCCTCCTTCAAGAGCGAATGGGGAAAGTATTACGAGGAAGAAAAGGACGGCGTCATCCTTCTGGATCGCTATACCCCCTCCAATGCCGTGCATCAGGGAGCCAAGCTTGAAAAGAGCGAGCGCCCGGCCTTTTACGATTGGCTCGCGGATTTTGAATTCCGCATGATGGGCCTTCCGCGCCCGGACGCCGTTCTCATTCTGGATATGCCGCCGCTTTATACCCGCCGCCTGACCCGCGCAAGGGGAGAAGAGGACATTCACGAGCGCGACGGCTACTATATGGAGCTCTGCTACGAGACCATGATCGATGCATCGGAGCACTTCGGCTGGACAAAGATCGGCTGCATCGAAAATGATGCTATCCTGTCCCCCGAGGAGATCAACCGCAGGGTCATGTGCGAGGTCGAAAAGGTACTCTGAGCCTCAGCAGATAAGGTCATCCTGCGTCGGCATGGCGGTACAGGCTGAGGTATTCTGCGTCACACCGCGGCACTCGGAAAAATACCCGATCACAAGCAAAGCTATGATGATCAGGAACAAAATATCATCGTCACAATGAAACATGATTCGTCACCTCTGATATATTCTGAAGGACGGCCCCTTCGCTTTCATCCTATGCCGGGCCGACTCGGGATGTGCAGTGAGGAAGAAAGAACAAAATGAGCAATCAGAAAAAAAGAACGTCTATCTATCAGGAAGTCTCTGAGACGCCGGAAGCGCCCTATGAGCCGCCCCGCGGTCAGCAGCTTCTGGCCGGATGCCTTGCCTCCTTCCGATACGTCGTCATCCTTTTTGCGGTCTCCATCATTCTGGCCGCGTTTGCCCTCTCCTTTGCCAACGACCTCTTCGCCTTCGTCAAGGAAGATACGCCGTATCATCTGACGGTCCGGGAAGGGGAGCGTGCGTCCGAGATCGCAGGAGAGCTCAAGGAAGCGGGCGTCATCAAGTATGCCTTCCTCTTCAAGCTCTATATGCGCGTCACCGATGATGAGGAGGATCTCATCCCGGGCGAATACGACCTGAACGCCAAAATGGACTACCGTGCGCTCTCCAAGGAGATCAGCACCCGCATCACGGTCAGAGAGAGCATCGACGTCGTCATTCCCGAGGGCTTCACGCAGGACGAGATCTTCACGCTTCTGGAAGCCAAGGGCGTCTGCTCCAAGGCAGAGCTCCTGGAAGCGGCATCCAACTACGATTTCAAGTATTCGTGGGTCATGAACCTCGAAAAGGGCGAAAAGCGTCTGGAGGGGTATTTGTTCCCGGATACCTACACCTTCTACATCGGCGACACCGCCACGCGCGTCATCGGCAAATTCCTCGCCAACTTCAATAAGAAGTACGACGTGGACTTCAAGGCGCGCATGGAGGAGATGGGCACCAATCTGCACGATATCATGACCATCGCCGCCATG
>JAKSPX010000176.1 GCA_024404415.1 Clostridia bacterium
CATCATGCCCATCCTCGACCAGCTCATCGAAGCAGGCCCCGACGCCATCCACTCGCTCGACCCGATGGCTGGCGTGGATATTGCCAAGGTCAAGGAGATCACCTATCCCGCCCACGTCGCCATCTGCGGCAACGTCAACTGCGCCCGCATGCAGACCGGCACCGACGAAGAGGTGAGGGGGTCGGCGCTCTACGCCCTCAGGCACGGCAAGCCGGGCGGCGGGTATATTTACTGCACCTCCAACGTCCCCTTCAAGGGACTTCCGCCGGAAAGATATCAGATGATCCTCGATATCTGGAAGGAAAACAGAGATTATTGAGGAATAACCATGGAAACCGATCTTACAAAGAAGGCGGCGGGCTTTTTTGACGGGGAAGGCAGGCTCAAAAGCTTCCCAGCGAAAAGACCCCTGCGCATCCTCGTCCTTTCCAAGGTCGCCGAAGGCTTTGCGGGGGGGAGAGACTACACCGAAAAAGAGGTCAACGCCGTCATCCGCGAGAGGATCGCTTTTTCGGATGTGGAGCTTGTGCGCCGCGAACTCTATGAAGCACAGCTGATCGGGAGGCTTCCCGACGGCTCAAAATACTGGAAAAACAAAGCGGAGTAAGAAAAATGGAATTTTACCCCCTCAAAAAGAACGCCGGATTCCGCATGGAAGGCTATTACGTCTGGTGCGGCTCGGTCATCAAGGAAAACGGCGTTTATTATCTCTTCGCCGCGCGCTGGCCGGAGGAGACTTGTTTCCCCAAGGGCTATATGACCCATTCGGAGATCGTCATGGCCAGAACGGAGGACCTCGACGAGCCCTTCACCTTCCAAAAGGTGGTCATCTCACGCCGCGAAGGGAATTACTGGGACAGCCTCATGCAGCATAACCCCTGCATCACGAAGATCGGGGACAAATACGTTCTATTCTACATCGGCTCGCCCGACGGAAAATACGAGACCCGCACCATCGGCTATGCCACAGCGGATTCCCTCGAAGGAGAGTGGGAGCGGTCGGACCAGCCCATCCTTCTCCCGCCCAACGCCAATAACCCCATGGTGGTGGAAGCGGACGGAAAGCTCCGGCTCTATTTCCGGAACGGGAACCTGCAGGTCTTCGTCGCGGAGGCGGAAGGCTATGATAAGCCCTTCAAGCTTCTTGCGAGCGACCTCTTCCCGGGAACCGAGATCGAGGATATGTTCGTTTACCGCGAAAAGGACGGAAGCTGGGTCATGATCGCCGAGGATGCGGAGGGGGCCTTCACCGGCCTCAGGAAAGGCGGCGTGAGATTCCTTTCAAAGGACGGCCTTTCGTGGTCGCCCGCCGGGGATGCCGCGGCCTATGGTTTCGACGTTTGCTATGAGGACGGGGAAAAACTGCATCTTGACCGCCGCGAGCGCCCGTTCGTGCTTTTCGACGGGGACGAGACCTGGCTTTTTACCGGCGCGAAAGCCTACGGCGACACCGTTCTGACCGGCGGAAAAACGTGGAATATGGTGTCAAGAATCAAAATAATATAGATAAAACCGGGAAACGGAGAATTATTATGACAACACTTCTCAAAAACGGCAGAATCGTCAACGTCTTCACCGACTGTATCGAGGAGGCGAACGTCCTCATCAGGGACAAAAAGATCGTCGGCGCCGGTGATTATACATCTGCGGACAATGTGGTGGACGTCGGAGGGAGGATCATCTGCCCGGCGTTCATCGACAGCCACTTCCACATCGAAAGCACCATGCTCATGCCGCGGGAGCTTGCAAAGGTCTGTGTGCCGCACGGCACGGCGGCCATTGTCGCCGACCCGCACGAGATCGCCAACGTCTGCGGCGCAGACGGTATCCGCTTCTTTATGGAGTCCAGCGCGGGCATGCCGATGCGCTTTTACTACACCCTGCCGAGCTGTGTCCCGGCGACCGCGAATGACGAGAACGGCGCGGTGCTGACCGCCCGCGAGCTCGAGCCCTTCTACAAGTATGACCGCGTTTTGGGTCTCGCGGAAATGATGAATTACCCGGGCGTCATCATGGAAGATCCGATGGTGCTGGATAAGCTCCAGACAGCGCGCCATACCCATAAGATCATCAACGGCCACGCGCCGCTTCTCGGAGGCCGCGACCTCGACAAATACATAGCGCAGGGCATTCAGGATGACCACGAGTGCTCAAACATCGCAGAAGCCAAGGAGAAACTCGGCAAAGGCCAGTGGATCATGATCCGCGAAGGTACTTCCGCCCGCAACCTCGCGGGTCTCATCGACCTCTTTGACGAGCCCTATAACCGCCGCTGCGTCCTCGCGACCGACGACGAGCATCCCTACGATCTGATGACCAAGGGCCACATCGACCGCATCATCCGCGAAGCCGCCGCCCTCGGCAAGAACCCGCTCATCGGCATCCGCATGGCCACCATTCAGGCGGCGACCTGCATGCGCATGCCCTTCATGGGTGCGGTCGCACCGGGATATTTTGCCAATATCCTCGTTCTGAACGATCTGGACACCGTGGACGTTGCTGACGTTTACCATTCCGGAAAGCTGGTGTGCAAGGACAAAGAGATGCTTCCCGTGGAGCTTAATGAGATTGACACGAATGCCTACAAGGCTGTTTACAGCTCGGTCAACATCGACCCGCTCACCGAGGAGAATTTCCGCGTGGTGCCGGAAGGGGAGAAGTGCCGCGTCATCCGCGCGATCCCGGGCGAGCTTCTGACCAATGAGGAGATCGCCGCCCTCAATTTCTCGAAAGACAACGGCGTGGACGTCGAAAAGGACATCATCAAGCTCGCCGTCTGCGAAAGACACCATTTCACCGGGCACATCGGCCTCGGGTATATCGCGGGCCTCGGCATCAAGCGGGGAGCCATCGCCTCTACTGTCTCGCACGATTCCCACAAGCTCGTCGTCGTCGGCACGAACGAAGCGGACATGGCGGCGGCGGGCAACCACCTCGCCTCCATCGGCGGCGGTCTCTGCGTCGTATTAGGCGGAAAGGTGCTTGCAGACCTGCCCCTGCCCGTCGCGGGCATCGTGAGCGAAAAGGACGCGCCCGAGGTCGCCGAGGAAAACCGCGTCTTACGCGAAGCGGTGAGAAAACTCGGCGTTGCCGAAGGCATCGAGCCCTTCATGAATACCGCCTTCATCTCCCTTTCGGTCATCCCCAACCTCAAGATGACCACCAAGGGCCTGCTCGACGTGAATTCGCAGGTGCTTCTGCCGCTCTTTATCTGAGGAGGCACCTGTTATCATGGATAAAAACAGCAAGGCCTTCCGCGTCTCACGCGGAATGTACATCGGGGAGGCCGCTTTCGAATACCTCATCGCGCTCTTGGTGCAGGGCACCTTCCTGGCCCGCCTGACCGAATCGCTGGGCTTCAGCGACAGCCTCACCGGCATCATCTCCTCCTTCACCACGCTGGGTTTCCTTTTTCAGCTTCTCTCGATCCTGATCCGCAGGCGGCGCGTCAAGCGACTGGTGGTCGGGATCAGCATCGCCAACCAGACCCTCTTCACGCTCCTCTATGTCGTCCCGGTCACGCCGCTTCCCGCGGGAGCCAAAGCGGCTGCCTTTATTGCCTGCCTTTTCACGGCATATATCATCTATTATCTTGCCAATCCCAAGAAACTGAACTGGCTCATGTCGCTGGTGGAGGACGGCAAAAGAGGCCGCTTCACCGCCAACAAGGAGATCGTTTCGCTCCTCAGCGGCATCATTTTCACCTACGCCATGGGTGAACTGAGCGACTATTTCAAGGCGAAGGGTGAGCTGAGTACCGCCTTTATCCTCACCGCCGTCATCATGGTGGTGATCACGGTCCTGCATACCCTCACCATGCTCTTCTCGGTGGAGCCGGAGATGGAAGAAAAATCGGAGAGACGGGATCTCCTCGGAAGCATGGCGTCGCTCATCAGGGACAGGAACGTCCAGAAGATCGTCGGGATCTACGTGATCTGGTACCTTGCAAGCTCACTTTCCACCCATTTCTACGGCACCTACATGAACGGCGAACTCAAGTTCTCGCTTGCCTTTGCGTCGATCCTTTCGTCGGCGGGAAGCGTTCTGCGCATCCTCGTTTCGCGGCCGATGGGGCGGTATGCCGATAAGCATTCCTTCGCCGCGGCTATGCGCATCTGCTTTGCGGCGGCGGCCGTCTGCTTTGCCTGCGTCGCCTTTGCCACGCCCTCGACCGGCAAGGTGATGTTCCTTCTCT
>JAKSPX010000177.1 GCA_024404415.1 Clostridia bacterium
AATAGGGTAGCCGTCCCCGCTTTCGGAATAGACAACGCTGACCGAAACAAGGTCGACGTTGATGACGAAGTCGCCGATGATGCCGAGCACCGCCTGATTCGAGCGGATGGCTGGCACGACCGCGCACCTCAGGAGCGGGTCGACCTGAATGTTGCCCATCGCCTCGGCCGCCACCATGAATTCCGCCACCGTCATCTGCGACTTCATGAGCTGGTCAAGGACGGGGGAGACGTTTTTCAGGGTGGTCTTCATGCGGATGTCGGCGGCGTGGTAAAGGTCGGTGAAATGCGAGGTGTCGATATAGAGTCCGTAAAGAAGCGCCGTGACAAGCTCCGGCTCCTCCTCGACGGGGTAGCCCTCTTCACACAATAATTCCCACAGGATGGTGGAGCAGGACTGATACTCGCTTTTCACCAGCGTCAGCTCGCCCTCCGGCGCGACGCGGACGTGATGGTCGATCATGCCGACGGCAGGAGCTTCGAATCTCTGCACGTTGGACTGGCCGTACTGCCCGTCGACGATCACGAGAAGGTCGCAGGGCGGGAGCTCATGAACGTAGGTCAGGGGAATGGAGCAGGCGCGGAGGAAGGAGAGCATTTCGCGCCGGGAAATGGGGGCGGGGCCGGAATAGATCATTTCCGCCTCTTTGCCGTTTTTTATGAGGTAGCGGTAAAGGGCGTAGGCGGCGCCGACCGTGTCGGAATCGGGAATGTTGTGACATTGGATGACCACATGGTCAAAGGAGAGAAGCTTTCGGAGAAATCCCATGAAAATGCCCTCGCAGTCAATATGTTTATGCCTATTTTATCACGTTCCGGGTGAATATGCAATGCCCCCTCCTGATGAGAGAAATCTTGCAATCCTACGCGGAATGTGCTATGATAATAGCCGATATAAGCGAAAAGAGAACCGAAAAAGGAGAAACGGTTAAAGGAGGGAGAAACATGAAAAGCGGAAAGAAAGGGAAAAAGCCTCTTTCGGCCTCGCGCGTTATTGCCGTAGCTTTCCTCGGCATCATTCTGATCGGCACCCTGCTTCTGATGCTCCCTTTGTCGTCGCGGGACGGCGTTTCCGCGGGGCTTGAGACCTCGCTTTTCACCGCCACGTCGGCCACCTGCGTGACCGGGCTGATATTAAAAGACACCTGGACCCAGTGGTCGGGCTTCGGACAGTGCGTGATCCTATGTTTGATCGAGATCGGCGGACTGGGCTTCATGTCGGTCGCGTCGCTTTTTATCTTCGCCTTCCGCCGGAGGGTGAATATGGGCGTACAATGGATGATCGCGGGCTCCATCGGCGCGGACGATGTGAACGGCGTCGTCGGGGTGCAGAAACGCATCCTCTCCTGGGGCCTTCTGGTGCAGGGAGGGGGCGCCTTGATCCTCACCTGCCGCTTCTGGCCGGTTTACGGGCTCGGGAAAGCGTGGAAGCTCGGTATTTTCCACGCGGTCTCGGCTTTCTGCAACGCAGGCTTTGATATTTTAGGCTTTGAGTCGCCCGGCGCGAGCGTTTCACTTTACGGGACGGATTTCATCACGGTGATGGCCCTTTCCTTCCTCATTGTCGCGGGCGGCGTCGGCTTCCTTGTCTGGGACGAGCTGGCGGCTCTCAAAAAGGGCGGCAGGCTCTCGGTTTCCGCAAAGCTGGTGCTGGCCACAAGCGGCATGCTTCTGGTTTTCGGCAGCCTGATGTTTTACCTCACCGAGTGGAATAACCCCGGTACGCTCGGAAATATGAATTTCGGGGAAAAGCTCCTCGCGGGCTTCTTCCAGTCGGTCACCACCCGCACGGCGGGCTTCGCCGGGATGGATCAGGGGGCATTGAGCGAGGGCGGCAAGGCCATCAGCATTTTCCTGATGCTCATCGGCGGCAGCTCCGGCTCCACGGCGGGCGGCCTCAAGACGGTCACCATGCTGGTATTATTCCTCTTCCTCTGGGCAAAGATCCGCGGAAGAGACAACATTTCGATCCTTCACCGCACCATTTCGGAAAAACAGGTCTTGGACGCGGTCACCCTTTTCGGCGTGATGATCGTCCTTGCCTTCGCGGGCGGGACCTTGATCGCCGTCACCTCTCCCTTCAGCTTCACCGACGGGCTTTATGAGGCGGTCTCGGCGCTGGCGACGGTGGGCCTCACGACGGGCATCACGCCTTCGCTTGCGCTCCCGGCAAAGATCCTCATGATGCTCTACATGTATTTCGGCCGCGTCGGCATTCTCACCATCTCGCTTGGTTTCTTGCAGAATGACCGGGCGAAAAACGAGTTCCGCTACGCGGAAACCAATCTCTTGATCGGGTAAGGAGGAAAAAAACATGAAATCCTATGCAGTCATCGGCCTCGGCCGATTCGGAACCAGACTTGCCAGAATGCTCTCGTCCCTCGGCAACGAGGTCCTCGCCATCGACGTGGATAAGGCGGTCGTTGACGACATTGCGGATCACGTCACACGCGCCGTCGCCGCCGACGCCAGGGATAAGGACGTCTTAAAGGGCCTCGGTGTGCCGGAGTGCGACGTGGCGGTGGTGGCCATGGGCGGCGACCTTGCAAGCTCGGTGCTCATCACCATGAACCTAAAGACGCTCGGCTGCAAGGAGGTCATCGCCAAGGCCTATGACGAGACTCACCGCGAGATCCTCGAAAAGCTCGGCGCGGACAGCGTCATCATCCCTGAACAGATGGTGGCGGACAAATTAGCCCACACATTGAATTCCTCCAACGTCCTGGAATACATCGAGCTTTCGCCCGATTACGGCATCGTGGAATACAAAACGCCCGCCCCGTGGGTGGGCAAGACGGTCAGGGAACTCAACATCCGCGCGAAACATCAGGTCAACCTCATTGCCGCCAAGGCGGGGGAGAAGATCACTGTGTCGCCCACGGCGGATTACCGGCCGGAGGCGGACGACACGCTGGTCATGCTCGGCGAATACAAGGCGCTGGACCGCATCAAGCGCATCAAATAATCCTTGCAAAGCGACAGTATTCGCAGTATAATGAACCCATTATCGGCAGAATCAGCAGCTTGACCGGATACAATAAGAATAGAGGTACACACTATGAATCAGAATCAAAGACCGCACAGCCGCCAGAAGACCACCGGCAGCGGCACGGCCGGCGTCGGCAAGGGAAGTCAGGTAAACACCGGCTCGCGTCCCGTCGGCTCCGGCGGAAGAACGCCGAACGCTCCCGCCCCCGCGCCGCAGAGAGGCGCGGGCCCCCAGAGAGCCTCGACCGGTCTGGCCTGCACTGTGGGCGGCAAGAAGCTCTCGCTCAAGTCGCTCCTCATCCTCGGCCTCGCCGTCATCGTGCTCTTCGTAGCCATCAGAAGCTGCGGTGGCGGGCGCATCTCGGATTATTCCGATTACACCGGCTATGATACCTATCCCGAGAGCGTCTACACGCCCTCCACCTCCTCCACGTATACCCCCTCGACAAGCACGACCCTTTACGGCAACTACCCCTCCATTGGTCAGACGACCGCCATCACCACTCCCGCTTCCTATGATGCGGCCAACTATTCCGTCTCCAACGATGCGCGCGGGAAGTATTACAAACCCTCCGGCGACGGTGACGAGACGGTGACCATCATGCTCTACATGTGCGGCACCGACTTGGAATCGAAGTACGGCATGGCCTCCAAGGACCTGCAGGAAATGCTCAACGCCACCGTTTCCGACCGCGTCAACCTCATCGTCGAGACCGGCGGCTGCAAGCAGTGGAAAAACAAGGTCATCTCGAATCAGAAAAACGAGATCTATAAGATCGAGGACGACGGTCTTCGCCGCCTGGAATCCAACTTCGGCACCGCGGCCATGACCGACCCGAATAACCTCACCAAGTTCATCAAATACTGCGAAAGCAACTACGAAGCCGACCGCTATATGCTGATCTTCTGGGATCACGGCGGCGGATCGCTCTCCGGCTACGGCTACGACGAAAAGAACCCCGAAAAGTCCTCCATGACCCTTTCCAAGATCAACTCTGCGCTCGCGGCTGCGAAGGACGAAGACGGCGACCAGATCTATTTCGACGTCATCGGCTTTGACGCCTGCCTGATGGCCACGCTGGAAACGGCGTTCGTCACCGAGCGCTACGCCGACTACCTCCTCGCCTCCGAGGAGACTGAGCCCGGCACCGGTTGGTACTACACCGACTGGCTCACCGAGCTCTCCCGGGATCCCGAGATCCCGACG
>JAKSPX010000178.1 GCA_024404415.1 Clostridia bacterium
GTGGAAAAACGTCCGCCTGGAACCGCTCAAGCGTTTTTATGACGAAGCGGTGCTTTCATCCGGCGTCAGGCTTCTTTTATACGTTCGCCTGACCGACGTTATCAAAGAAGCAGACAGGATCACACACGCAGTCTTTTCCGGACAGGAAGGGACCTTCGCCGTGCGCGCAGAGCAGTTCTTCGACTGCGCGGGACGTGCGTTCCTTGCGTCTCTTGCGGGAGCCGAGTGGGATTACGGCAACGAGGAAAACGTGACCATGCCCGCGACCCTCGCAAGCCTCTGGGGCGGCGTGGATTTTGACAAGAAAAAAGATGACCATAAAGAGATCCTCCGCGCGATCAACGACGGCGTGTTCTCTCAGTACGACACCGCGCTTCCGGGCATCAAGAAAAATTACCCGGAGGTAGGCGTCGGCGGCGGAAACGTCGGACACGCGTTCAAGGTCGACGACCGGTATTCGGAGACGCTGACCAAGGCAACGGTCGACGCAAGAAAGCGCCTCGCGGAATATGAGACGTATTACAGAAACTACGTCGAAGGCTGCGAAAATGCCGTGCTTCTGGCAAGCGCCCCGTGGCTCGGGATCCGCGAATCCAAACGCATCCGCTGCGTGTCCACTCTTTCCGCGGAGCACTTTTCCGACGGTTATCTGCCGCCGGATCTGATCGGACGGTATTCCTATCCCGTGGATATCCATCCCATGACGCCGGACGAAAAGGGAATGCAGAATTTCCAGGCTTCCGTATCCCTCCGCCATGAACGCGGACAGAATTACGGCATCCCTTACGGTTGTCTCATCCCACGCGGATTTGCAAATCTTTTCACAGCGGGCAGATGCATCGGCGCGGACCGCGTCATGCAGGCGTCCGCACGCGTGATCCCGTGCTGCTATATCACGGGACAGGCGGCGGGGATTGCTGCGGCGCTTTGCGAATCGGAACACTGCGCTGCCGCAGAACTTTCCTATCCGCTTTTGCGCGAAAAACTTCTGAGGATCGGCGCGTATCTCTGAACTGAAAACTGTGATCAAAAAGGGGGCTGTTCTTCAAGAACAGCCCCCTTGAATCGTATTTTTTACCGCACTGGAGGATTCGTCATTCGATCGGCGAATAGAAGATATAAGAGCCTTTCTTTATCGTGTGGGTCGCGCCGCCGACGGTGATCTCGGCATCGACGGGAGTGGTGATCTCATAGCGCCAGAAGCTCTCTTCCTTGCGCCAGGAGGACTTGACAAGGCCGTGGCGGGTCTCGATAGAGGCGTCGATCCAGTCAAGGCGCTCGTCGGGCATCGGGGCGATTCTTACACGCGCGTAGCCGGGGGCATCCTCGTCGGTGGTGATACCCGCCATCACGCCGAACATCCAGTCGGCCACC
Source organism: Clostridia bacterium (assembly GCA_024404415.1). Taxonomy (GTDB): domain Bacteria; phylum Bacillota; class Clostridia; order Oscillospirales; family QAMX01; genus RUG11797. Next base: position 1,375 of record JAKSPX010000178.1, read on the forward strand.
GCGCCGTAGGCATAGTGGTTGAAGGAATTCATGTCGGCGCTCCAAAAGTCCCCATTCTCCATCAGGCCGTCCCAGTGCTCCCACATGGTGGTCGCGTTGTGGTTGACGGCGTAGAGCCAGGAGGGGTATTCCTCGCGGAGCAGAAGCGTGTAGGCAAGGTCGGCGTAGCCAAAGGAGGAAAGGGCGTGGAGGAGATACGGCGTGCCGACAAAGCCGGTTTCGAGGTGACTGCCGCATTTTTTGACCATGGCGGCAAGCTGATCGGCAGCCTTCTGAGGTTCTGCGGCCAAGCCGAAATAAACGGCGAGGACACATTCGGTCTGGGTCTTATAGTCCGGGAAGGTTTCACGGAAGGCCTTGACGATGGAGGCATAAAGCGCCTTGTAGTCTTCCATATCCTTGCCGAGAGCCTCACCGGCCTTGATGAGGAGGGAGGTGGAGTAGGCATAGTAAGCGGTGGCGATGAATTCGTCGCGGGAGGAGCCCTTGTAGCTGCCGCTCGGCGCGTCGAGGCCGAGCCAGTCGCCGTAATGGGTGCCGCCCGTCCAGAGACCGGGTGTGGTGGTGTGAGAGGTGATATAATCCACCCACGTTTTCATCATGGGATAATTCTTGGCAAGCAGGGCTTTATCGCCGTAGGCGAGGAAGATCTGCCACGGGCAGATGACGCCCGCGTCGCCCCAGGCGGCGCTGCAGCGCACGCCAAGCGTGTTGGGAATGACGTGGCCGACAAGACCGCCGTCCAGCTCCTGATCGGCCGCCATGTCGCCGAGCCACTTGGCAAAGAATTTCTCTACGTCAAAATTGATCGCACCGGCGCGGACAAAGACTTCGGCGTCGCCCGTCCAGCCGAGGCGCTCGTTTCTCTGCGGGCAGTCGGTCGGCACGTCGAGGTAGTTGCTGCGCTGGCCCCAAAGGATGTTCTGGTAGAGCTTGTTGAGCTTGAAGCTGGAGGACTTGAAATCAGCCGTCTTTTTCATGCGGGAATGGACGACGATGGCGGAGAAATTTTCAAGGTTCGCCGCGTCGGGACCGCCGGGGAACTTGTCGACGCGGATATAGCGGAAGCCGAAGAAGGTGAGGAGCGGCTTATAGACCGCCTTTCCTTCCTTGCAGAAAATGTGATATTTGGCCTTCGCGGTGCGGTAATTCTCGGTGTAGAAATTGCCCTCTTTGTCCATCATTTCCGCGTGGGAGAGGAGGATCTCGTCGCCCTTGTGCGCATTGACGCGGACGGAGACGTAACCGGTCACTTCCTGACCGAAGTCGATGACCACCTCGCCCTTCGGGGTCTTGAAGAGCTTTATGGCACCGACAATTTCGGTCTCCACGATGTCCTCGCCCTCCTGGGGGATGAGGGTGTCCATAGGTCCTTCAAAGAGAACGGCATTTTCTTCCGTCTCGGGAACGAAAGCGGCGTCCAGCGTCTCGCCGTCGTAGATCTCAGAGAAACGGACGGTGCTTTCGGCGACTTTCCAGCTTTCATCCGAGAGGATAAGCTCTTTTTCACCGTCTTCGTAGGTGATCTCCAGCTCGGCGAGGACGGCGGGAGGATTCTTCATCAGCGTGGCCTGCACGTCGCCGTTCGCGGCCATGGGGCTTCTGTACCAGCCCTTGCCGACTGTGATGGCAAGGGTGTTTTCGTCTCTGAGAAGGGAAGTCACGTCGTAGGTCTGCACCTGCAGTCTTTTACGGTAGGTCGTCCAGCCGGGGGCCAAAACGAAATCGGAGACGCGCTCGCCATTGATCTCCGCAAAATAGGTGCCGAGAGCGGTGGCACGGAGGAAGGCGGAGGAAATCGGCTTTCTGACCTCAAAGGTCTTTTTGAAAACGGGGCATACGTCGCCGAAGGGGCGGGCAGGCGTGATAAAGGAAGCGGTAAAATTCATGCTATTCGACTCCTTTTCTTGGATTCAGTATTGGATCGCAATGCTCCCGGGGAGGAGATTTTCGGAGGAGGCGCGGAGGGTGAAGCCCTTGGAGCCTTCATTCGGGCGGACGGCGACCGAAACGGTGCCGCAGCGCATCTTTCTCGACGGGCAGGTGACGGGGGTGTGGTCGCTGATATCCGACCCGGTGGCGATGAGAGCCGCGTCTCCTTCGCCGGTGAAGTCGATGAAGGGGGAGGCGCCGGGCACTTCGCGGCCTTTTTCATCCAATGCCACGCCGGTGAAGCCCGCAAGGCCTCGTCCGTTGGGATCAGCCGGGCAATCCATGCGGAAGGCGAGCTTCACCGGGCGGCCGGTGGTCTCGCGCGCGTCGCGGCAGATGATATTCCCTTCCTCGTCGTAACCGACGACCTCCAGCTTGCCGCTTTCAAAGGGCACCTTGAAGGAGGCGTGGCCCCACTTTTCCACTTCGACCTTTTCAAGGCTTTCACCGTTTAGGAAAAGCTCGACCGAGGGGCAGTTGGTGTAGGCGTAGACGAGGATCTCTTCTCCCTCGCGCCCGACGAAATTCCAGTGCGGCAGGAGGTGGATGACCGGGTATTCCGCCCAGTGGGAGAGATTCTGGTAGAAGGCGTCCTTTTTCTGGAGATAGAGGTCAATGGCGCCGGACTGCGAGCAGAGACGCGGCCAGACGGCCTCGCCGCGGTGCTCAAAGGCGATCCACTGGTAAGCGCCGAAGAGCCAGTCGCGTTCCATGACCAGCTTCCACATCTTCTCGCGGGAAATGAAGGAGTTGTTGGTTACGCGGTCGTAGGCCGGGAGGTAGCCGCGCGCGGGATCCTCGCTCATGGAGTAATGACCGCGGGTGGTGCCGGTGGCGCAGCATTCGGAGGAGAAGACCGGGATCTT
>JAKSPX010000179.1 GCA_024404415.1 Clostridia bacterium
TCTCGTCCACCACCCCGGCCGACAACGGCCCCGGCACCCCGGAAAACGAAGGCCTCTCCTTCGTCGTCACCGATGACGGCAAGAAGGCCCTCCTGACCGACCTTGTTTCGAAATACAAGGCCGAAGCCGTCGGCGAAAACATCTGGGACAAGTACGGAAAGTGGCCGATGTACTCCAAATTCTGCGATAACCTCGGGCCGCTCCCGCACCACATCCACCACAGAGAAGAGCACGCGAAAAACGTCGGCCTCTCCGGCAAGCCCGAGATGTATTTCTTCCCGGCACAGTATAATAACTACCCCGGCGAATACGCCTTCACCTTCTTCGGCGTCACCCCCGGCACCCCGAAGGAAAAGATGCTCGAGATCTTAAAGAACTTCACCAAGGGCGATAACGACATTACCGCCTTTGCGCAGGCTTATAAGCTCCGCGTCCACACCGGCTGGGCCGTCCCGGCGGGCGTTCTGCACGCGCCCGGCAGCCTCTGCACCTACGAGCCGCAGTTCGCAAGCGACGTCTACGCCATGTATCAGTCGGTCCTGCTCCACGACCACACCGTCAGCGAGGATCTTCTCTGGGCCAACACCCCGAAGGACAAGATCGGCGACTTTGAATACCTCCTCGACGTCATCGACTGGGAAGCCAACGTCGACCCGAATTTCTACACCAACCGCTTCATGGAGCCGACCCGCTGCGCGGGTTCCGAGGAAGAGGGCTGGTTTGAAGAGTGGATCTGCTATAAGTCCGACGTGGCGGGCGCCAAGCGTCTGACCGTGCTCCCCGGCGGCGAAGCCACCATCCGCGACGCGGGCGCTTACGGCACCATCTGCCTCGAAGGCCACGGCAAGTTCGGCGTGCACGACATCGAAGCCCCGACCCTCATCCGCTTCGGCCAGCTCACCCGCGACGAGTATTTCGTCACGGCCCCCGCCGCAAGAGAAGGCGTGAAGATCAAGAATCTTTCCACCACCCAGCCGCTGGTGCTCCTCAAACACATGGCCGATACGTCCGAAGCGGCATATCTGAGAAAATAAACCACCGGGATATACGATGAGAAGATGCGGGAGCCTGATAGGCTCCCTACAGAGACAATCATCATCCGTCGAACGCGGATTTCATCCACCGTAAGGTGGATTTCATCATGCAATGATTTCATCCCCGCGAGGGGATTTCATTTGGTTGCCGGGATCTGCGCCGACAAAGACGGCGCGATGTGGGCATCGCGCCCTACGGGTATGGTATCAGTTTCTTGTAGGGTCGACTCATGAGTCGACCGTTGGCCGGGATACACGATGAAAAAGAAGGCGACCAATGGTCGCCGCTACGGGATGGTGCGTAAACGCAGAATTTCCGTAGGGTGCGCCGTCCCCGGCGCACCGTATGATCGGGATATGCAAAAAAACGCACCGTAGGGGCGAACTTTGTTCGAACGCTTTTGGCAGTGCATATCCAACAAAAAGCATAAAAAGGCGACTGCTCGGAAATGAGCAGTCGCTTTATTATATGGTGTTTATTTCGTGCCGAAGATTCTGTCGCCCGCGTCGCCGAGGCCGGGGACGATGTAGCAGTTCTCGTTGAGGTGATCATCGAGGTGGCCGCAGTAGATGTGGACGTCCGGGTGAGCCTTGTGGAGTCTTTCCACACCGTCGGGAGCCGCGATGATGCAGAGGAACTTGATGCTCTTGCAGCCGCGATTCTTGATGAAGGTGATGGCCGCTTCGGCGGAGCCGCCGGTGGCGAGCATCGGGTCAACGACGATGGCTTCGCGCTGATCCATGCTGTCCGGGAGCTTGCAGTAATATTCGTGCGGCTCATGGGTCTCGGGGTCGCGGTAGAGGCCGATGTGGCCGATCTTGGCCGACGGAACGAGGTTGCAGATGCCGTTCACCATGCCGAGGCCAGCGCGCAGGATCGGGACGATGGCGAGCTTTTTGCCGGCGATGAAGGGGGCCTTGGTCTTGCAGATCGGGGTCTCGATGTCCAGCTCTTCGAGCGGGAGGTCACGGAAGACTTCGTAGCCCATCAGGGTGGCGATCTCTTCGACCAGCTCGCGGAACTGCTTGGTGCCGGTCTCGACCATGCGGAGGGTGGAGATCTTATGCTGGATCAGAGGATGCGTGAAAATCGTGACGTTATCCATGAATGTTCTCCTTTGTTATATAAGATGAAGTGTAAGCTTATCGGATGATGATGCCCGTCTCGTCGGCAGAGAGGAAGAGGGAGGTGACAGGCTCCTCGGCGGTGATGATGAGGGTCGCCGCTTTGTCCTCGATCTCTTTCTGGATCAGGCGGCGCAGGTTTCTCGCGCCGAACTTGATGGAGTAGCCCTTGTGGGAGAGGTAACCGACCAGCGCCGCGTCCCAGGAGAGGGTGATGCCGCGCTCGGCGAGGACAGAGGCCAGCTCGCGGAGCATGAGGTCGGTGATGGATTTGAAATCCTCCTCGTCAAGCGAGCGGAAGGTAATGATGTCGTCCACGCGGTTGATGAATTCAGGGCGGAGGAAATCCTGCAGGGCGCGTAAGGTCTTTTCCTTGTGCTGGTCGGAGACGGTCTGGCCAAAGCCGAGGGAAGCCGTGGAGGTGGAGCCTGCGTTGGTGGTCATGATGATGATGGAGTTTTCAAAGCTCACGGTACGGCCGTGCGCGTCGGTGATGCGGCCGTCGTCGAGGATCTGCAGGAGGATATTGAGTACGTCGGGGTGCGCCTTTTCGATCTAGTCGAAGAGGACGACCGAGTAGGGCTTGCGGCGGATCTTCTCGGTGAGCTGACCGGCCTCGTCGTAGCCGACGTAGCCCGGAGGCGAGCCGATGATGCGGGAGACCGCGTGCTTTTCCATGAATTCCGACATATCCAGGCGGATCAGGGCTTCCGGCGTGTCGAAAAGATCCATGGCGAGCTGCTTGACAAGCTCGGTCTTGCCGACGCCCGTGGGGCCCGCGAAGATGAAGGAGACCGGCTTTCTCTTGTAGGAGATACCCGCGCGGCTTCTTCTGATGGAAGCGGCGACGGCGGCGACGGCCTCGTCCTGACCGATGATGTGGCCCTTGAGGCGCTCCTCAAGGCCGATGATGTGCTGGCTTTCTGCCTTCTGCACCTTGGAGGCCGGGATCTTGGTCCAGAGCTCGATGACGTGGGCGAGGTCGGCCTCGGTCACGGCGGGGCGCACGTCCCCAAGCTCGCGGACACGGTCGTTTAACCGCAGTTCGCGGCTCTTGAGCTCGGCCATCTCCTTGTAGCTTTCCTCGTTCGGATCGGCGGATAATTCCTCGCGGCGGGCGCGGATGCGCTCTAATTCGCGGTTGATGGAGTCGATCTCGGGGAGGGCTGCGTTATTGAGGTTGACTGCCGAGGAGGCCTCGTCGATGAGGTCGATGGCCTTGTCGGGCAGGTAGCGGTCGGTGATATAGCGCTCCGACATGGCGACTGCCGCGCGGCAGATGTCGTCGGAGATGGTGACCTGATGGTAGTCCTCGTAGTATTTGCGGATGCCCTTCAGAATTTCGACGGAGTCCTTCACGGAGGGCTCGGCGACGGTCACAGGCTGGAAGCGGCGTTCGAGGGCCGCGTCCTTTTCGATATATTTGCGGTATTCGTTGAAGGTGGTCGCGCCGATGACCTGCACCTCACCCTTGGAGAGGGCGGGCTTCAGGATGTTGGCCGCGTTCATGCTTCCCTCGGAATCGCCCGCGCCGACGAGGTTGTGCACTTCGTCCACGGCGAGGATGATGTTGCCGAGCTTCTTGATCTCCTCAATAAGCCCCTTCATGCGGCTTTCAAACTGGCCGCGGAACTGCGTTCCGGCGACCACGGCGGTCATGTCAAGCTGCCAGACTTCCTTGTTTCTAAGCTTCAAAGGCACGTTGCCTTCGACGATGCGTATGGCGAGACCCTCGGCGATGGCGGTCTTGCCGACGCCCGGCTCACCGATGAGGCAGGGGTTGGATTTCTGACGGCGGTTGAGGATCTGGATGACACGCTCGATCTCGGTCTCGCGGCCGACGATGTTGTCGATCTGGCCGGAAGAGGCCTTGGCGTTCAGGTTGGAGCAGAACTGCTCGAGGAACTTCTTTTTGGGAGGATTGGAGCCCGCGGGACGGGAGGCGGATTTTTCGCCCGGATTGCCCTCGCGCTTGGGCGGGGGAGGTG
>JAKSPX010000018.1 GCA_024404415.1 Clostridia bacterium
TCCTCTGCGGCGTAGCGCTTGACGACCGCGGCGGTGTCGTCAGTGGAGGAATCATCCACGACCAGGAGTTCCCAATCCCGGAAGGTCTGTTTTTGTACCGATTCTCTGCTCCCGGCGATATATTTTTCGCAGTTATATGCCGGCATAATGATTGAAACCATGAAAGTAGTCACCTCAATGATTGGTGCGTTCTCAAAAGAACGCCGGACGGCTCAGGCTTTTTCCTTGGGATCCCGGGGAGCGCCTTCGCGGACGCCGTCGCCCAGAATGACTTTTTTGAAGGAGCGGAGAATGATGCCGCAATCCTGCCTGAAACCGAACCTTTCGAGATACAGCGCGTCCCAACGCACCTTTTCCTCGGCGGTCACGTCGTCGCGCCCGTTGATCTGGGCAAGGCCGGTCATGCCGGGCTTCAGCGCGTATACGCCGCGGGATGAGCGCATGTCGTGGATCTTTTTCTCCTCCGGGATCAGGGGCCGCGGGCCGACGATGCTCATTTTGCCCTCCAGCACGTTGAAAAGCTGGGGAAGCTCGTCGATGGAGAGCTTCCGAAGGACGCTTCCGAAGCGGGTGATGTAGCGTTCGTGGTCGGAAAGCTCGCCGGTGGCGCGGTAGCGGGGCGCTTCCTTACGCATGGTGCGGATCTTGTAGATGCGGAAGGGCACGCCATTTTGACCGATGCGATCCTGCGTGAAGAAGGGGCTGCAGCCGAGATCGATCGCGTCGATGATGAGGACCACGGCGAGCGGGAGGAGAAGGATGAGGAGCGCGATGGCGGATATGAGGATATCCAAAAGGCGTTTGACGGTGCAGTATGCGCATTTCTCCGGGATCGGCGCCTGCCGGAGCTCATCCGGTCGGGCGGAAGCAACAGTTGTTTTCACTCTGCAAACTCTTCTTTCCGGAAAGACTTGAAAGAGCCGGGCCGAAAAAAGGCTCTCCGCCGCCCTGAAAGGAAACCGATTTCCCTCAGTAGCGGACATTTCCCCCGAAATGCCGGAGAGCTTTCTTTATTTATCTGGCGCCGTCTCTGGTGAACACAACGCGGATGGTCTTCAGAATGCACTGGAGATCCATTACGAACGAGCGGTTTTTGATATATTCGATGTCGTAGACGATCTTTTCCTCCGGCAGGAGCTCGTACCCGCCGTTGACCTGAGCGTGTCCGGTCAGACCGGGGATGACGAGGGTGCGCTGACGGAAGCCGTCGATATACTGGTCGAAAAGGTCGTAAAACTCGGGGCGCTCGGGGCGGGGCCCGACGAGGCTCATTTTGCCCGAGAGGATGTTCAGAAGCTGGGGCAGCTCGTCGATGCGGGTCTTGCGGATGATGCGGCCGACGCGGGTGACGCGCGGGTCATCCTGCTCGGCCCATTGGGCTCCGTCGACTTCGGCATCCTTTTTCATGGAGCGGAATTTATAAAGGCGGAAGGGCTTCTGATCCTTGCCGAGGCGGATCTGACTGTAAATCGGCTTGCCGGGCGAGTCAAGAACGATGACGATCGAAATGATGAGCATCGGGATAAGCAGGAGGATCAGGGCAACCAGGGCGACGACGAAATCGAAAAGCCGCTTGACGGCGGAATAGACCGGCTTTTTGGGGAGTGTTCCGAGCTTTTCCACGACGATTTTTTCGCGCCCGGAGGCGAAATCCTTGAGATCTATTTTCTCATTGCGCACAGAAACGGCCATGCATAATCTCCATCAGAAAAGGATTTGGGTATTATATGTAAAAAAGATGTAAATAATCGTAACAGATAGGGCGGAATTACCGCCTGATATGTGCCAAACCGCGCACGAACACGCGCCGATCTGCACATTTATGAAATTATATCACAACGGTTACAAAAAAGCAAGAGCGTTCCCTCCCGCTATCAAAAGTATTTGCCGAATCGTGCCGATTTATCACCGGGAAAGGCGATTGACAAGCAGGCGGAAAAGTGATAATATGGAAAAAACAGTTGGATTCGTCGTTTTTTCGGCAGAAAACGAAAGGAGAAGAGCAATGAAATCATTCACTTATTACACGCCGACGAAGGTTTTCTTCGGGCGCGAAGAGTATAAACGCATCGGCGAGATCGTGGAAGGCTACGGCTTCAAAAAGGTCATGCTCCACTACGGCGGCGGCAGCATCAAAAAGAGCGGTCTTTTTGATATCGTCGCCTCTTCTCTCAAGGAGCACGGCATCGAGGTCGTCGAATTCGGCGGCGCGCAGCCCAACCCCACCCTTGAACACGCCACCGAGGGCATGAAGCTCTGCGTGAAGGAAGGCGTCGATCTTGTCCTCGCCGTCGGCGGCGGCAGCGCCATCGACTCGGCCAAGACCATCGCCGTCGGCGCGAAAAACGACTGCGACACCTGGCGTTTCGCCATGAAGGAAGCGGAGCCCAAGGCGGCGCTCCCCGTCGCCACCATCCTGACCCTCGCCGCCACCGGCAGCGAAATGTCCGCTTCCGCCGTCATCACCAACAGTGAGCTTGGATTGAAGCGCGGTTACAATTCCGATTTCCACCGTCCGCTTTTCTCCATCCTCTGCCCCGAGCTGACCTTCACCCTGCCGCCTTACCAGACGGCCTGCGGCATCGTGGACATCATGATGCACACCCTCGAGCGCTACCTCACCCGTCCGGGCGACGTGATGATCACCGACCGCATGGCGGAAGGCGTTCTGACCACCGTCGTCGACGCGGGCAGAAGAGCCATGAAGAACCCCGAGGATTACGACGCGCGCGCCGACCTCATGTGGGCGGGCAGCCTCTCGCACAACGATCTGACCGGCTCGGGCCGCGATTTCATGATGATCTCCCACCAGTTCGAGCACGAAATGAGCGGCATGTTCCCCTACGTCGCGCACGGCGCGGGCCTCGCCGTCGTGTTCCCGGCCTGGGCGAAATACGTCTATAAGAAGAACGCCAGGCGCTTCGCACGCCTCGCCGAGCTCCTCTGGAGCATCACCGAGGGATCGGACGAAGAAAAAGCCTATAAGGGCATCCTCGCGTTTGAGAATTTCTTCCGCGAGCTGGGTATGCCGGTGCGAATGAAGGAACTGAATATCCCCGCCTCCGCCTTCGCGCCGATGGCCGCCAAGTGCACCGCCAACGGCACCAAGAAACTGAACGCCATCATCGACTACACCGACAAGGAGATCATCGAGATCTTCGAGCTGGCCGATCGGGACTGAACCCCCCCAATAATTTACAATATAGAAAAAAAGAGGAAATTTGACATGAGCGAAAACTGCACCCACGATTGCTCGACCTGCTCCGAAAACTGCGCGAGCCGCGAGATCGTCAAGGAAGTTCCCCACGAACTTTCCCACATCAAGAAAGTTATCGGCGTCGTATCCGGCAAGGGCGGCGTCGGCAAATCCCTTGTTTCTTCTCTTCTCGCCATCACGGCGCAGAGAAGAGGCTATAAGGCCGCCATTCTCGACGCGGACATCACCGGCCCCTCCATTCCGAAGATCTTCGGTCTGAAGGAAGGCGCTGTGGCGGATGAAAGCGGTCTCTACCCGGCCGTCACCATCCCCGGCACCAAGGTCATGTCGGTCAACCTGCTGCTCGAAGACGCGGGTGATCCCGTCGTCTGGCGCGGCCCGGTCATCGCCGGCGTCGTCAAGCAGTTCTGGACCGACGTCATCTGGGGCGACGTCGACTATATGTTCGTCGATATGCCTCCGGGAACCGGCGACGTTCCGCTCACCGTGTTCCAGTCCCTCCCGGTGGACGGCATCATCGTCGTCACCTCTCCCCAGGAGCTGGTCTCCATGATCGTCGGCAAGGCCGTCCGCATGGCCGGTCTGATGAACATCCCGATCCTCGGCATCATCGAAAACATGAGCTATATCGCCTGCCCCGACTGCGGCAAGAAGCTCTATCCCTTCGGCGAAAGCAAGGCTGAAGCCCTCGCCGCCGAGTATAAGCTCCCGCTCCTTGCCCAGATCCCGATCGAATCCAAGCTTGCCGCTCTCTGCGACGCCGGTACGCTTGAAACCTTCGAGGGCGACTGGCTGGAAGGCGCGCTCGACGTCATCGAAAAACTGTAACGTATATTATAGGAAGACATCATGAATCTTTCAGCAAGGATGCAGAAAAAGTGCGGCCTGCTGATAAGGCTTTACCGGGAGACGAAGGTCGAAGCGTTCGGGATCTTCTTCGCGGCCGTCCGCGGCACGGACAGGACCTGGGCGATGATGAAAAAGCTTTATACACGTCTGATCGAGATCGCCGCCCGCAGGGGCGGCGAAAGCCTTACTGCGCAGGATGTGCTCTCACTTGCCCTCAAAATGGCGAAAAAGGCCGGAAAAGGGGATAAGATCGCCTACGGCGACCGCATTGCGGTGGAGGAGGCCAACCTGACCGAGCGCTTTTTCGAGGAGGGGGAGGCGGACGAACGCGTTGCCGCTATTCTGGACATTCTGTGCCCGAAAAGCTCTCTTCTCCCGCCGGAGGCGCTTGAAAAGGGCAGGGCGCTTTTGTCCCGCCTGCCGGAAAACGCAGGAGACGTGCTTTTGCGCGTGGTGAAAAACCAGAGCGACGAGCGCGAGATTCTCGGCGACATCGAATTCAGGGCTGAGCGCCGCTATGGCAAGGCCCACATCGCCCGCATCGCACTACTCTGCGCCGTCTTTCTCCTCTGCGGCTGGATCCTCTACCGCCAGGTCCGGACCGGCGTCTTCATGATCGCGGCGGCGCGCTACGAGACCGACCGAAAGGTCGTGACGCTTTCCGCACACGACGCAAATCCGCTCCCGGACGCGGTGGAATGGTCCGAAGAGGCGCCGAACATCGCCCAAAGCGTCCTTGATGCGGTTGGGGAACACGGTGACGACGCAGAATACCGCGTCGATTTCCTCTATTATGACCGCGCAGAAGCCGAATCGGTCACGATCGACGGTGAGACGATATTCGATCTCTACCGGGAGGCCTACGCCGAGGCGGCGGAATACGGCCGCATCCATAAGCTCATCACCAACGCCGTCGGAAAATACTACGAAAGCTACGAGATCCCGTTCCTGCCCACATCGCGCGAAAGCGATTTCCATTCACCCTATGGTGACCTTTATTCCTGCGCCTCCTGGTACGCCAATGAATATGCCTCCGTCTCCAGCGGCTTTAAGGAGCTCTGGAAAAAGCGGAGCGATATCTTCGCTGACCGCGAAAGCTTCTGGAAGTACATTGGCTCCGAGCTTTTCAAAAGAGAGTGCTCGCCGATCCTCCGTCTGCTTTCCTATGAATACCGCATAGAGGAAGCGGCAGGGGAGGAGGACGAGGCGACCCGCGAAGCCTGCGAGGAGCTTCTCTTCGCCTATTTCAACGCGGAAAACGGCGCGGTCAACTTTTCGCCTCTGGCCGTCGCCCTTCCGCAGGAAAGCGGAAGCCTTTACACCACGCGCCTCGGCGAATTCGGGAAATTGATCGCCGAAGCCGAGGAGGAAGCCGCGATGCGGCATTTTGAAGATCGGGAGCTCACGCCTGCGGAGTACGAATACGATTACGCCGGCGCCTTCTCGGCGGTCTTCACCGGGGACGAGATCAGAAGGCTATCAGAGGATGAAAACGTCCTGGTTTTGTCTCTGGCCTTCCCCGAGGTGCCGGAGGTCTATCCCGGAGCGATGGATGCGCACCTCGCAAGCCTCATCACCTACGGAGGAGAGAAGACCTACGCGGTCTGGCGCGTCGATCATCAGGCGTGGGTGTTCTACACCAACTACCTGATCCCCAGAAAGCTTCCCTACGGCCTCGTCTGCGACCTGCGCGAGACCTTCAACTCCGCAAACACCGCCTACGAGACCATCCTCGGCTATGACTACGACGTATTCTACGGTCACGCCGAACGCTTTACCCGCCGCGAGCTCTTCTCAAAGCTCTCCGAGGGCGGAAAATGCGCCTATGTCAGCTCCGAAGGCCGCAGCTACACCACCATCGTCCCCATGCCGTAAGAAAGGAGAAACGCGACTTGGCCAACAGAAAATACCTCTCGGATTACGCCTTCCGCGACCCGGAAAACAAGAAGGCGGGCTTTGACTACGTCGGAAAGTTCTATTACCGCATTGCGCCGGATAAGGAGAGCTTTCACAAGCTGAAGATCCGCTATTTCCTCTTTCTCGGCGCCGAGGTAGTGCTTTATGCCGCCTCCGGCGTGCTTTCCAACCCGGGGATGCTCACGTTTTACGAGGCACTTCCCTACGCAGTGAATTTCCTCTCGGTGTTTCTTGCGCTGGTGGCTACAATCGACATTGCCCTTTCGCCGCTTGACATGACGCGGAAGGCCCGCGACATCTCGGTCAAACGGCTCAGAACATCGACCATCGCCACCTTCATCCTGTCGGTCGTCTGCACGATCGCGTCGCTGGGATTCCTCGTGATCACCGCCGGAGAAGGCTTTTCATGGAGGGAATGTTTCTTTTTTGCGCTGCAGCTCCTTCTGGGCCTTGCAGCCTACCTCTTTATGGGTGTGCAGGGAAAAGCCGGCGAGGAAGAGGTCCCAAACCCCGCGTACGCCGATACCCCCAAAAAGATTGGTTAATATTTATCATAAAAATGCAGGATGATACGCAAAATAATGCAGAATTGTCCAACTTGTCTATTGACAAATCGACACGAATTTGCGATAATGTGATTTGAAGCTCCATCATTATACGGGAGCTAATTATAAGGAGGATTTCACCATGAGATCTAAATGGACCAAGGCTCTTGCTCTGGTTTGCGCGCTTGCACTCATCTGCACCGCGTTCGCCGGCTGCGGGAGCAAGACGACCCGTGCAGCGAATGCTGACACTCCGCTGGTCGTCGGCTACAGCCCGTTCAGCGAGAAGTTCAGCCCCTTCTACGCTGACACCGCTTATGACCAGGATGTCGTCGGCATGACTCAGATCGGCCTGATGACCACTGACCGTATGGGCGGTATCATCTACAACGGCATCAAGGGCGAAACCGTTGCTTATAACGGCACCGATTATAAGTACACCGGTATCGCCGACCTCAGCGTCAACTACGATGAGGAAAAGGACCAGACCACCTACAAGGCTACCCTGCGTAAGGACGTTAAGTTTGCCGACGGCGAAAAGCTCGACATCGACGACGTTATCTTTACTTACTATGTGTACCTTGACCCGGCGTATGTCGGCTCCACCTCCCTCTCCTCCTACGACATCGTCGGTCTGAGAAACTATCAGACCCAGACCACCGACGAAGTCTTCGAGAAGTACAGCAAGCTCGCCTCTGACATCTACGCCGCCGGCGAAGGCAATGTCGCTGATGGCGCTACCCAGGAAATGACCGATTGGTATTGGAATACCATGAAGCAGAACTGGACCGATGACAACCAGGCCATTGTTGACTACGTTCTTGCCAACTACATGGGCGCCGGCTACGGCGAAAGCATGATCGGTGTTGCTGATGACGCTATCACCGAAGACCTGTACGTCGCTTTCGGTATGGCCATGTGGGGCTTCGGCGCTCTTGCTGAAGACGGCACCTTCCAGGGCGCTGTTACCGGCAACAGCTGGGACCTCAAGACCACCTTCCCGACCATCGAAGATTACTATGCTGAAACCTTTGCGGCTTACGGCGGCGACCCGGATGCTTACTGGGGCACCGAAGCTGCTGACGACACCGACGTTCACGGCACCACCGACTCTGCGTTCATCCTTTACTGGGGCGCTCAGGACGAAGCCATGGGCGGCGAAGGCGTGAAGTCCATCAGCGGTATCACCCGCGTTGACGACTACACCGTCGAAATCCTTGTGAACGGTTATTCCGCTCCTGCTGTTTACTCCATCCTCGGCATCTCTGTTGCTCCTCTCCACTACTATGGCGACGAAGCTCAGTACGATTACGAAGCTGGCAAGTACGGCCACCCGTTCAACGACCTCTCCCTCGTTGAAGCGAAGCCCACCGCTCCTATGGGCGCCGGCCCCTACAAGTTTGTGAAGTATGAGAACAAGGTTGTCTACTTCGAAGCCAACGAAAACTACTATAAGGGCGCTCCCCTTACCAAGTATGTCCAGTTCAAGGAAACCACCTCTTCGCAGGTCGCCGCCGGTGTCCAGACCGGTACCATCGACGCCGGTGAAATGACCGGTTCCAAGGCGTACTTCAACGAAGTCCGCGGCTACAACTCCAACGGCGAACTCACCGGTGAGACCATCACCACCAGCCGCGTCGACAACCTCGGCTACGGCTACATCGGCCTCAACGCTGACGAAGTCAACGTTGCCGGCGATCCGGGCAGCGATGCTTCCAAGGCTCTCCGTAAGGCTCTTGCCACCGTCTTCGCGGTTTACCGTGAGACTGCCAACAACTCCTACTACGGCGACGCTGCTTCCACCATCAACTACCCGATCTCCAACACCTCCTGGGCGGCTCCGCAGCCGACCGATGAAGGCTACAAGGTCGCTTTCTCCACCGATGTGGACGGCAACGAAATATACACCGCTGAGATGAGCGCGGACGAAAAGTACGCTGCTGCTCTCGAAGCTTCCCTCGGTTACTTCGCAGCTGCCGGCTACACTGTTGACGGCGGCAAGATCACCGGCGCTCCGACGGGCAACCGCGGCAAGGCCGGCGACAAGTCCTACACCGAATTCGAAGTCATCATCCCGGCTGACGGTGTTGGTGACCACCCGGCATTCGCCATCCTCACCGATGCGAAGGCTGCTTTCGAAACCATCGGCATCACCATTTCCATCAACGACCCGGCCGACTCCAACGTCCTTTGGGATGCTCTTGACGCCGGTACGCAGGATATGTGGACCGCTGCTTGGGGCTCCACCATTGACCCGGATATGTACCAGGTCTACCACTCCAGCAACATTGTTGGTCTGGGCGGCACTGACTCCAACCACTACCACATCGCCTCCGATAAGCTTGACCAGCTCATCATGGATGCCCGTACTTCGGACGACCAGAGCTACCGCAAGCAGGTTTACAAGGAAGCTCTTGACGAACTGATCGATTGGGCTGTTGAAATCCCGAACTATCAGCGTCAGAACTGCGTCATCTTCTCCTCTGAGCGCATCTACATCGACTCCATCACCCCGGACATCACCACTTACTGGGGCTGGATGAGCGAAGTTGAGCTCATTGAGATGAAGTAATTGATTTCCTGATCGCTTTCAAACGTGATCTAACCTCGCAATGGATACACTTTGAGCCCCTCGGGGCTCAAAGTGTATTTCATGCAAATTCGGAGGAATGCAAATGTCTAAATTTATTATTCGAAGACTGCTCCTCGGCATCGGTATCATCTTCTTCGGATGCTTGATCACCTATGCCGTCATCCGCTGCCTTCCGACTTCCTATGTGGAAGGGATCGCGCGTCAGAGAGCGGCTGCGGCTTCTGCCGGTATCGGTAAGAGCTATAAAGAATGGCTGGCAGAGCTCAATGCACTGTACGGCATGAACGACTCCATCATCACCGGTTATCTCAAATGGCTGGGCAACGCGCTCCAGTTCAATTTCGGCGATTCCTGGCAGTACACCGTCAAGGTCGTCGACAAGTTCAATGACGTTGTGTGGTATTCCGTTGCCATCAACATCTTTACCTTTGTCTTTGAAATGGTTGCCAGTATCCCGCTCGGTATCCTTGCGGCGAGAAAGCAATACAGCAAGACCGACTACGCTGTCACGGTCTTTGCTCTTCTGGGCATCTCTCTGCCCTCCTTCTTCTTCGGCACCTGCTTACAGTATGTTTTCTCCATCAAGCTCGGTTGGTTTGATCTTTTCGGCATTGTTGGCCGTATGCATGAACAGCTCACCCCCTGGGGCCAGTTCTGGGACATCGCCTATCACCTTGTCCTGCCCGTCCTCACCCTGATGATCCTTTCCGTCGGCGGTCTGATGCGTCTTACCAGAACCAATATGCTGGAAGTGCTCAACTCGGATTACATCCGTACCGCACGCGCCAAGGGTCTGCCCGAAAATAAGGTCATAAACAAGCACGCCTTCAGAAACACTCTGATCCCGCTTGTCTCCTATATGAGCTACCTGATCCCAAATATGTTCGGCGGCTCCATGATCACGGAAACGGTTTTCCAGATCCCCGGTATCGGCTACATCTCTTACCAGGCCATGATCGGCGGCGATATTCCGTTTACCATGTTCTACATCTTCTTCCTCGAGATCCTGACCCAGATCAGCCTGATCGTGGCTGATATCATGTATGCGGTCGTCGATCCTCGCGTCAGAGCAAACTGAGAAAGGAGGACGAAATGGCACAGAACGAAAAAAACGAACAGCTCAAGGATAAGAACGAAGAGCGCAATACGCACATCAGTGAGTCGGTCTCGCTGGACGATGAACAGCGCGTTAAGGTGCTTTCTCCCGCTGCTCTGGTTTTCAAACGCTTTATCCGCAACAAACTCGCCATCACCGGCATCATTATTCTTGCCCTGATGTTCGCCTTTGCATTTATCGGCGGTCTCGTTACTCCTTACGGTGAATCTCAGGTCTTTAAGAAGCTCGATAAGGTCTCCACTTCCTATGCCTCCGCCACCTACAACAGCGACCTCCGCTACACGGTGGAAGACGGCGAGAGCTTTGAAGGCTCCGCCAGATCGGCGTTCCTTTTCGCCATGGGCAAAAACAAGAACGTTTTCAGCGACGGCGAAAATGAGTATAGTTTCGATGTTTACGGCGAGGATCTCTACCTCATCAGCGGCCTCAAGCCGATCCTGAAGGCGGACAACCTTGCCAATAAGATGGTCTACACCGATATCGAGGGCGGCGACTCCTCCGACGAGATCAAGGCGGCCTTTGAAGAAGCGGTCGCTTCCAAAAATTCCACCTTCGTCGTCGGCGACCAGGAATATGTCATCACGAATGATAAGCGCAGCTACAACATCAGCGTGGAAGACGTCCTGGCGCTTGCGACCATGAACGTCTACGACGTTTTTGATGAATCTCGCGCGGATTTCGTCAACGGCTTCGCTTTCAAATATGAAGCCGAGTGCGCTCTGCAGGACGGCAAGGATTCCTTCGAATTCGAAGGCAAGACCTATACCATTGAGCAGGACGACCAGGCGGTCAATATTTACGAAGACGGCACCGAGCTTGCCACCATCTCCGGCATCATCGTCCAGCCGGTCGATTCTTCCATCTTCCTTACGGTCGATATGAAGAATGCCTTCCGCGAAGCGATCGCCGCGAAGCAGGATAAGTTCGAATACGACGGGGTAGAATATACCACCCGCGACGTCAACGGCACCTTCATGATCAGCAGCGACACCGAGTCCGAACTGATCGAAATGTATGCCACGCCGTCTGCCAAGCACCCGCTCGGCACCGACCAGAACGGCATGGACGTTCTCACCCGCCTTATGTACGGCGGCAAAATCTCCCTCTTGGTCGGCTTCGTCGTCGTTATCATTGAAATGGTCATCGGCGTCATCCTCGGCGGTATTTCCGGCTACTTCGGCGGCTGGGTCGATACCTGCATCATGCGTTTCGTCGACCTCTTCAACTGCATCCCGACCACCCCGATGCTCATCATCGTCGGCTCGGTTCTCGATGCGAACAAGATCAATCCGGAAACGCGTATCTACCTCCTGATGGTCATCCTGGGCGTCCTCGGCTGGACCGGCATCGCCCGTACCGTCCGCGGCCAGATCCTCTCGCTGCGCGAGCAGGACTTCATGGTAGCAACGGAAGCGACCGGTATCCGCGTTTCCAGGAGGATCGCGCGTCACCTCGTTCCGAACGTCAGGCCGCTTCTGATCGTTCAGGCGACCATGTCCCTCGGTT
>JAKSPX010000180.1 GCA_024404415.1 Clostridia bacterium
ACTACAAAAAGTACGATAATCAGGGAAAACCCACCTATGAAATGGATTGGCGGAAGATGCTGCCGGATAGAAAACCGTGGCATTCCGCGCGCGAGGCGATGGACGAGGCCGGAAAACACTGCGGTTTGTTCAATCAGATCTGTCCGGCACGCGCCATTGAGCACGCGCTTCTCGGCAATATGCTCTTCGCGGCGTGGATCGTGATCACCTCCGGGAATCCCGTCCTGAGGGAGCGCGGGTACGAAAAACTGATGGCGGCCATTCGCTACGTCGATTGGAATACCATGCGCCTTTCCTATGCCTTTGCGGCGGAGGCGGCACTTTATTCCTACTTGGCGGAAAAATAAGCATAAACAATGTGAAAAAAGGACGCCGGCGATCCCAAGGATCTCCGGCGTCTGTTGCTTTATCGGGTTTTATCAGCCCTTCAGCGCGGTCTGGCCGCCGTCCACGGGCCGGCTGGCCCCGGTGATGAAGCGCGCTTCGTCGGAGGCCAGGAAGAGCGCGGCGTTGGCCGTGTCCCAGGCAGTGCCCTCGCCGCCCTTTAGGGGAACGCTCTTGGAACGGCTTTCCAGCACTTCCTCGCGGGATTTCCCGGTTTTCTGAATGTTGAATTCCACGCCCATGGCCGTCTGGACAAAGCCGAGAATGATGGTGTTGCAGCGGATGCCGTCCTTGGCAAACCGTGCCGCGGTGGCTTCGCTGAGGCGGATCAGGGCGCATTTGGAGAGATTATAGAGGATCGGACCGTCCCCTTGATAGACGACCGCTCCCGCGACCGACGCGATCTGGACGATGGCTCCGCCGTTTTCCTTCATGTAGGGATAAACGTGCTTGTTCTGGAAGATGGCGGATTTCAGGTTGGTGTCCAGCATGAAGTCGAAGGTGTCGCTGTCGGTAGTCAAAAGGCCGACATCCGCCTGCGACATCACGCCGACGTTGTTGACGAGAATGTCGATGCGCCCGAGAGTCTCCGCGGCCTCGCGGAACATCCGGATGACCTGCGTCTCATCCGTCACGTCGCAGGCGTAGGTGTAGACCTCCGCGTCGGGGGTCCTTTCACGGATCATCCGCGCCGTTTCATCCGCGCGGTCTTTGTGGCGTGCGACAAGAAAGAGTCTCGCCCCTTCTTCGGCGAAGCGGATGGACATGGCGCGGCCGTTCCCGATGTCGACGCCGGGAGTCTGACCTGCGCCGACGATGATGACTGCCTTATTCTGAAGTCGAAGTGCCATAGAGGGATCTCCTTTTGATGTGGAATAGGTGAGGCGAAATTGGCTTCAGAGCGTGAGGGCGGGCAGCTTTGCCATGCGGTCGGCGAGGACGGAGAGACGGTGCTCGGGCGCTTCGGCCATGCCGAGGCTGATCTCATCGTTGAACGGCGCGAGCCAGCGCTCTTCGAGCTTGCCTTCGCCGAAGTAACAGCCGAGGATGGAGCCGGAGGTGCAGCCGTAGCTGTCGGTGTCGTTGCCCTGCATGACCTGCTTTGCGATGCCGTCGCCGATGTCCTTGGCGTACCAGAGGGTGTTGATGAGGGTGGCGCTCTCCTGATAGACCTGGCAGTGGCAGAAGTCGATGAGCTCGGTGTGGATGGTCTCGTAGGCCTCCTCATAGCTTTTGGAGGCGCGTACCACATCAAGACCGCGGGAAACGCGCTCATGGAAACGGGACTTCGGCGGGATGCAGGCGAGAGCGGCGGTGAAGACCTCCTCGGGGTTTTCGGCGGTGAAGGAAGCGGCAATGGCGGCCGCGGCGAACATCGCGCCGTAAACGCCGTTCTTGCGGTGGGTCATGGCGGCGTCGCGCCATGCAAGGGAGGCAGCCTTCAAAGGATCGCCGGGGCAGGCGAAACCATAGGCGTCGCCGCGGATCATCGCGCCGCAGAGCTCGCTTCCCGGGTTGAGGAAATCGGGCCATGAGGAGGCGTAGACGGCATTGCCAGGGTTGTTCGGTGCGATGCGGACAAGAATCTCGCGTTCGGGTCCCCAGCAGTAATGCGGCGGGAGGTGGAGCGCCCAGAGTCTGGCGAGCTGTACCTGGGTGAAATCGAGGCCGTTTTCCTCGAGATTCAGCATGCCCATGACCGAATAGTTGATGTCGTCGTCCTCGGCGGCGTAGGCGATGTTTTCCCGGCAGGTCTTGACCCACGAGGAGTGGCGGCGGCCGAGCTTTTCAAGCGCCGCGACCGGGACGTAATCGCTGAGGGGCCATGCGCCGACGGCGGAGAAGGCCTCTTTGAGTTCGGCGTAGGTCGGGTTGACCTCGAGGGGTTTGCCGAGGATGCAGCCGCAGACCGAGGACAAAAAGCCCATGCGGACGCGCTTTTGCGCTTCCTCGAGGGCGATATATTTCTTTTTCGGCGGATTCTCCAAGGAGGCGAGGATGTCCTCCCAGTCGGAAGGCTCCTCATAAGGCCAGTCAGCCATCATGGGAAGCGAGGGGAGCGTCTCGGCAAAAGCCATGAGATCATCAAGCGTTTTCGGGGTGGCGGCGAGCTTATCAAAGGCGTCCACCGTGTCGTAGCCCTGCGCGGTCATGGCGTAAAGGGTGCTTTCGACTTTTTCGTAAAGCTTCTGGCGTTCGGTTTCGAGATAACTCATGAGGTTCCTCCTTTATAATGTGAGCGTTTCGCCTTCGAAGAGGTCTTCGTGGATCTCGTCGAGGGAATAGATGGATTTCGGCATGGGCTCGCGGACGACCCACCGGCCGGAGGTAAAGTCGGGAACGTGCTGGAGGGCGCCGCCCTGACTGACCGAAGTCTCGGAAAGCGCCGAGACAGCCAGCATGGTGGCGGAATCGTAAACGTCGATGGGGGTCTGGGTGCGCTTTCTCACCGCCTCAAGGAAGGCGCGCAGGACGAGGTAATCCATGCCGCCGTGGCCGAAGCCTTCCAGCTCTTCTTTTTTCTTCCAGAGCGGGTGAGTGTATTCCGAGAAGGCCGAGACCGGCTCCCATTCTTCCTTACCGTCCTCTCTGTGCCCTTCGATGAAGATAGCGTCTTTGTCCTCCATCCAGATGCCGCGGGTGCCCTGCACCTGTCCGCCGCGGGAATAGGGGCGGGGATTGCTGACGTTGTGGGTGAGGAGAATGGTCTCGCCGCCGGAGCAGGTGAGCATGGTGGTGGTCAGGTCACCCATGGCGAATTTCAGCGGCTTTTCGGGGTAAAGGGAGGCGTATTTTTCGGTGATGCCGATGGATTTGGTGGACATGGAGGAGAGGTTCAGGATGCGGTTGCCGCGGTTGATATTAAGCCAGGTGATGATTGGGCCTAATTCATGGGTGAGATAGAGGTCGCCGGTACGGTAAAGGTTGTGGAAGGAACGCTCGTGTCCGGTCTCAAGCGCGTTTGCAAGGTAGCGAAGATCGTGCATATACCCGCCGCGGACGTGGATCAGCTCGCCGAAGACGCCCTTCTGGATCATCAGCTTCATCATCAGCTCGCGCTCGCCGTAGCAGCAGTTCTCAAGGAGCATGCAGGGGACTTTGGTCTCCTCGTAGGTCTTCACAAGGTCGTAGACCTGGCCGATGTTCTGCGCTGGGCCGACTTCAAAGGCGGCGTACTTGCCGTGGCGCATGGCCTCGATGGCGAGGGGAACGTGCGCGTTCCACGAGGTGAAGATCATCACCGCTTCGATCTCATCCGAAGCGAAGAGGTCTTCCGCGTCAGTCGTGGCGATGACGGAGGTATTGCCTTTTTCATGGCAGACTTTTTCGGCCTTTTCGAGCCGCTCCACATTGAGGTCACAGATAAATTTGATGTCTATATCCTCCATACCGAGGAGGATACCCAGCATACCGCTCCCGCGATCGGCAAGGCCAATGACGCCGATTCTGGTTTTCATATTATCAGGCTCCCTTTCTCTGCATTTTGCCGCAGGGATTATCATGGTTTCAGTATATATCATTTGAACGGAGGATGCAATCCTTTCTTTTTCAGGAACCGCCGCTTGCTTTCGGGGAATGGCTGTGATAAGGTAAAACCACGGTTTTGAGAGAAACGGATCAGAAAGGATGAGCCGACGCTATGGAAAAAACGAGCCTGTACGAAAACACCGCCTGCCCGGTCAGGTACCCGCATACGGCGGGGATGATCTACCCCAATCACTATGCGGTTATGTT
>JAKSPX010000181.1 GCA_024404415.1 Clostridia bacterium
CGGCGGTGCTTTTCACCACCGGCATGTATCCTGAATACAATCCCGAAAAGGACATCGTGAAGCTCACCGGTGAAGGCACCAAGGTCGCCATCCACGGCGGTGAATTCTTCATCGTTTACCCCAACGACGGCCACAAGCCGCACGCCTGCGAAGCCGAACCGAATCCCTACCGCGTCATCGTGGTCAAGGTCCCGGTCATCAAATAAGGTAAATAGCTGCTATTTCGGGGCTGTCGCAAAATGCACACACCCCTGTCATTCCGAGCCAGCGCCGCAGCGTTGGTTGTGGGTACAAACCAGTTTGCGAACTGGTTTGTTAAAATCCGTCTCCTTTTTGAAAGCTTACGGATTGCCACAACCAATCTGCGGATTGGTTTCGCAATGACAGACACATTTTGCGACAGTCCCCTTTTTCTTTTTTATTCACTCCCTACTTGAAATCTGCGGGGTTTTATGGTAGAATATCAGAAACTCAGGCACGCAAGGAGGTATACTCTCTTGACTCCGAAATACAAAAGGATCATGATCAAAATAAGCGGCGAAGCGCTTTCCGGCGGCAGCGGCACCGGCATCGACGCCGCCACCATCAACTCCATCGCCGCGGCCATCAAGGATACCCGCGACATGGGCTGCGAGATCGCGCTCGTGTGCGGCGGCGGCAACTTCTGGAGAGGCGCCCGAAACGGCCTCGTGATGGAAAGAAGCCGTGCGGACCACATGGGCATGCTCGCCACCGTGATGAACTGCATCGCCCTTTCCGAAGCGCTGGAAAACCTCGGCGTTCCCACCCGTGTGATGAGCATGGTGGATATGCCCCGCGTGGCCGAAAGCTACAACGTCTCTGCGGCACTCCGCTGCCTCTCCGAGGGCATCGTCACCATCTTCGGCGGCGGTACCGGCTGCCCCTACTTCACCACCGACACCGGCGTGGTCCTAAAGGGCATCGAAATGCACGTCGACCTCATACTCCTCGCCAAAAACGTGGACGGCATCTACGAAGCCGACCCGCGCACCAACCCCGACGCAAAAAAATTCGACCGCATCTCCTTTGAAGATGTGCTGGCCCGCGGCCTCAAGGCCACCGACAGCACAGCCATGTCGCTTCTGGTGGACAACCGCACCTCGGTGCTCCTCTTCAAGGCCGAGCCGCCGGAAAACATCGTCCGCGCCGCAAAAGGCGAAGCGATCGGCACCGTTCTCTATTGAGCGTTTGGAAAACCTATCAGGATACGGAATAGATAAGGAAAAGAAAGGAAGACTATTATGGCAAAATCGGATTACAAAGTTTACGAAGACAAAATGCAGAAGACCGTTGACTCGCTCGAAAGCGAATTCGGCACCATCCGCGCCGGCCGCGCCAGCGCCACCGTTCTCGACAAGGTGACCGTCAACTACTACGGCTCCGATACTCCTCTGAGCCAGGTCGCTTCCATCTCGGTCCCGGAACCGAGAATGCTGGTCATCCAGCCGTGGGATCCCTCCCTCCTCAAGGCCATTGAAAAAGCCATCCTCGCCTCCGACGTCGGCATCACCCCGACCAACGACGGCAAGAACATCCGCCTCGCCTTCCCGCCGCTCACCGAGGAAAGACGCCGCGACCTGACCAAGCTGGTGCACAAGTACGCCGAGGAAGGCAAGGTCGCCGTCCGCAACGTCCGCCGCGACGCGGTCGAAGCCTTCAAGGCGCAGAAGAAGAAGTCCGAGATCACCGAGGACGACCTCAAGATCTGCGAAAAGGACATGCAGGACCTGACCGACAAGTACATCAAGAAGGTCGAGGACACCGCCGCCAAGAAGGAAAAGGAGCTCATGGAGTTCTGATCTTCCCCTGCCACCATGCCGCATCCCGCGCCATGCGGGGTGCGGCTCCCTTTTGAAAACCATATCTTCTCTTCTTTGCGAGGACACTCATGGATAATCAGGAAATTTTCCCCCGCCACATCGCCATCATCATGGACGGCAACGGCCGCTGGGCGCAGAAGCGCCTTCTGCCGCGCAAGGCGGGTCACGCCGTCGGGAGCGAGACCTTCCGCTCGGTCGCTGACTACCTCAATCTTCACACCAAGGTCGAATATCTGACCGTCTACGCCTTCTCCACCGAAAACTGGTCCCGCCCGAAGGACGAGGTGGACGAGATCATGCGCCTCTTGCGCAAATATATGGACGAGGCCTGCCGGACGCTGCTTGAAAAGAACGTCAAGCTCCACTTCCTCGGCGATCTCTCCATCTTCCCGGAGGATGTCCGACGCGAGATGGAGGATATCCACGCCCTTTCCGAAAAGGCGACCGGGCTCCACATCAACGTCTGCGTCAATTACGGCGGCAGAAACGAGATCGTCAACGCTGTCCGCGCCATGGCGCGCGAGGGCTATGATATGACCAAGGTCACCGAAGAGGAGATCACCGCTCATCTTTACACCGTGGGTCAGCCCGACCCCGACATGATCATCCGCACCGGGGCCGAAAAGCGCCTTTCCAACTTCCTTATGTGGCAGAGCTCCTACGCCGAGTTATATTTCACCGATACCCTCTGGCCCGATTTTTCGGGCAAGGACATCGAGGAAGCGCTCGCGTGGTTCCGTGGCCGCAAGCGCCGTTTCGGCGGCGTTTGATTTTCTTACGTTTGCGGGGGAATATCTATGCTGAAACGCATCATCGTCGCGGCGATCTATCTGCCGTTTTTCATTCTCGTGCTCTTCTTCCTGCCGACCTGGTGCTCGGCGGTGCTCGCATCCCTGCTCGCCATCGTCGCCGCGTGGGAATTATTACACAACACCGGCCTTTCCAAGGGCTTCCCGCTCTGGCTTTCGGTCATAGCCGCGGCCTGCGCCTCGCCGATCATCTGGTTTGAGGTGCCTTTTGCCTACGCGGTGTTTTTCTTCTTCGCCGTCACGGCCATCCTCTTTGCCTACGCCATGTGGCATACCGAAAGTTTTAAGTTTGCCCAGATCGGCGCGTCGCTTTTCGCCTATCTGGTCTTCCCGGTGCTCTTCGCCATCTTCCCGGCTCTTGCGCGGGAAAACGCGGGGAAGTTCCTTCTGGTCCTCCCCTTCCTGACCGCGTGGAGCTGCGACACCTTCGCCTATTTCACCGGCATGGCCTTCGGCAAGCACAAGCTCATTGAGCACATCAGCGCCAAAAAGACCGTTGAAGGCGCCATCGGCGGCATTTTAGGCTGCATTTTATCGCTCGTCATCTACGGCGTTATCATCAAATACGGCTTCGGACTCGATCCGCACTTCCCGGCCCTCATCCTCATCGGACTTTTCGGCTCGGTCATCTCTCAGATCGGCGACCTCTCGCTGTCATTGATCAAGCGGGAGAATCATATAAAGGATTACGGCAACATCATGCCGGGACACGGCGGTATTCTTGACCGCTTTGACAGCGTCCTCTTTGTCCTGCCGGTCGTCTGGGCGGTCGCTCACGCCTTTATTCTGATCGCATGAACATGAAGACGTATTCCGAAAAATCCATCGCCGTTTTCGGCTCCACCGGCTCCATCGGCCGCCAGACGCTGGACGTGATGAGTCACCTTTCCATGCGCCCCTTCGCCCTTGTCGCGGGACGTAATGACAAGCTGATGGAGGAGCAGATCCGCGCCTTTCACCCTGCTTTCGCCTCACTTTCCGATGAAAAAGCCGCCGAACGCTTAAAGATAGCCGTTTCCGACACAAATACAGAGATCCTCTCCGGCCCGGAAGCCGCGTGCGTTATCGCATCCATGGAAAATTACGACACGGCTCTCTGCGCCATGTCCGGGATCGCGGGCTTGAAGCCCACCCTCGCCGCCATCAAAGCCCGTCACGACCTCGCGCTTGCCAACAAGGAGACTTTGGTCTGCGGCGGTGACATCGTTTTAGATGCCATCAGGGAAAACGGCGTGACCATGCTCCCGGTCGATTCGGAGCATTCCGCCATCTTCCAGAGCCTCCTCGCCGGAAATCGAAGAGAGGTCTCGCACCTCATCCTCACCTGCTCCGGCGGTCCCTTCTTCGGAAGGAGCTTTGAGGAGCTGGAAAAGGTGACGCCCGCCGAGGCGCTCCGCCACCCGAGCTGGCGCATGGGACCCAAGATCACCATCGACTGCGCGACCCTGATGAACAAGGGTCTGGAGC
>JAKSPX010000182.1 GCA_024404415.1 Clostridia bacterium
GAAGAAGCCATCGCCGCCTTTGACGCGGCCGACGCCATGCTCAAAGAGCAGGGCTACGAGGGCGGACTGGACGACGTCGATAAGGCGCTTTCCGACCTCGAAGACGGCATCGCGGCCTGCGAGGGATATCTGAATGACGTCGAAGCCGGCTACGCCGAGCTGGACGCGGCGCAGAAGGAGCTGGATAACGGCCGCGACGCTTTGGCGGCCGGGAAAGCCCAGGCGGCAAGTGAGCTTGCCAAGGGCGAAAAGACCATCAACGATTCCGCAGCCATGCTTGCCTCCTCGGAGGAGGAGATGAAGGCGGCTTCCGATCTTTTGAGTGAAAACCGCGGCGCCATTGACGACGCTTTGGAAGAAGCCCTCAAGGCCGCCGACGTAAAAAACATCGTCACCATGCAGATGGTTTCGGGCGTGCTCTTCGCCGAGAACTTCGAAATGCCCGCGGGCTACGTGAAGGACGGCGACGATCAGCTTCTGGTGCGCGTGGGCGACGCCTTTGACGAGGTGGAGAGCCTTTCCGACCTGCTGCTCTTCGACATGGGCATGGAGGATATGGAGCCGGTGCGCCTTTCCGACGTCGCCGAGGTGACCGTGGAGGACAACCGCGACGAGACCTACGCCCGCATCAACGGGCAGGAGGGCATCCTGCTTTCCATCTCCAAGCAGTCGGGCGTGGCCACCGCCGACGTCTCCGAGGCTTTGGTGAAGAAATTCGCCTCTCTGGAAGAAAAATACGAGGGGCTTCATTTCACCACCCTGATGGACCAGGGCGACTATATCGACATCATCGTCGGCTCGGTCCTCGAAAACATGGTGGTCGGCGCGGTGCTCGCCATCATCATCCTTCTGATCTTCCTCTGGGATTTCCGCCCGACCTTCATCGTGGCGTGCTCTATCCCGATCTCCATCACCTTCGCCATCGTTCTGATGTATTTCTCCGGCGTCACCATCAACATCATCTCGCTTGCGGGTCTTGCGGCGGGCGTCGGTATGCTGGTGGATAACTCCATCGTGGTCATCGAAAACGTCTACCGCCTGCGCTCTTTGGGGCTTTCTCCCATCAAATCGGCGGTCTCCGGCACCGTGCAGGTCGCGGGCGCCATCATTTCCTCGACGCTCACCACCGTCTGCGTCTTCTTCCCCATCGTCTTTGTCGAGGGTCTCACGCGCGAGCTCTTCCAGGATATGGCCCTGACCATCACCTATTCGCTCATGGCGAGCCTCATCGTGGCGCTCACGCTCATCCCCGCCATGGCTCCCGGCGTTTTGAAGCGCGACATCCGCGTGACGCACAAGCGCGAAAGGCTCTCAAACGGCTTCCGCAAGATCGTCACCTTCTGCCTGAATCGCAAGCTCGTCGCGCTCGGACTCGCCATCCTGCTGCTCTTCGGCAGCGCGGCGCTTTCCATCGGCAAGGGCTTTACCTATATGCCGGAGATGGAGACGCCCCAGCTCATGGCCTCGGTCAACCTCCCCGAGGAAGCAAAGCTTGAGGACACCAAAAAGATCGCGGACGAATTTTCCGAAGGGTGCCTTGAGATCAAAGGCGTCGGCACCGTCGGCACCATGCTCTCGGGCGGCATTGCCGGCGTGATCGGCATGAGCGACAGCTCCTCCGCCGTCAATTCCGCGACCATGTATATTCTGCTGGCTAAATACGGCGAAAAACACACCAAAGCCGTCACGTCGGAAATCGAAAAGCTCGCCGAAGACATCAACCTCACCGCGGGCGAGGACACCGTCTCCGTCACGGGCGGCAGCTCCATGAGTGCCATGTCGGCGCTCGTCGGGAGCGGCATCACCCTGACGCTCTACGGCGACGACCTTGAAAAGCTCGCCTCCGCCGCCGACGAGGTGAGCGTGCTCCTGAAAGAAGTAGAGGGCGTGGACGAGGTCTCGGGCGGCAGCGAAAGGACCGACCCGGTCCTGAACGTCCGCGTGGACAAGGAAAAAGCCATGAAAGAAGGCCTCACGGTCGCGCAGGTCTTCCAGGAGGTCGCGTCGGCGCTTGCCTCCTCCGCCTCCGCCACCACCGTCACCACCGCCAAGGGCGATTACGACATCATCGTCATCTCCGAAAAGGCCGAGGACATGACCCGCAAGGACCTTGAAGGCTATACCATCAAGGTCACCGGCCGCGACGGAGAGGAAAAGTCCATCAAACTTTCCGACATCGCCTCCATTGAGGAGGGAAGAACGCTTCAGAGCATCAACCGCGCCGACCAGCGACGCTACGTCTCGGTCTCAGCTTCGGTCGCGGAGGGACACAACGTCACCCTCGTCGCCCGCGACGCGGAAAAGGCGCTGAAGGACTACGAAGCCCCCGAAGGCGTCACCTATGAATTCGCGGGCGAAAACGAGAGCATCATGGACGCCATGGTCCAGCTCTTCAAAATGCTTCTCATCGGCGTGGTTCTGGTCTACCTCATCATGGTCGCCCAGTTCCAGTCGCTCCGCTCGCCCTTCATCGTCATGTTCACCATCCCGCTGGCCTTCACCGGCGCGTTCATCGCCCTTCTGATCTGGAACATGGAGATCTCGATCGTCGCCATGATCGGCCTGATCATGCTGGTGGGCATCATCGTCAACAACGGCATCGTGCTGGTCGACTACATCAACCAGCTCCGCGCCGGCGGCATGGAGCGCCGCGAGGCCATCATCGAGGCGGCCTCCACCCGCATCCGCCCCATCCTCATGACCGCGCTCACCACCATCCTCGCCATGGTGCCGATCGCGCTGGGCTTCGGGCAGGGAGCCTCCATCATCCAGCCGGTGGCCGTCACCTGCATCGGCGGCCTCGCCTACGCCACCCTCATGACCCTCTTTATCATCCCGGTCATGTACGAACTGCTCTCCTCCAGGAAGGTCCGCACCGTGAGCGAGGAGGATCTGGAGATCTCGGAACTCTGATCAATCATAAGGCTTTGCACCGTCCCGGAAGGCTCCCCTTATTTATAAGGGGAGCTGTCTCGCTGCGCGAGACTGAGGGGATTTCCTCTGTATGGCTCCCTCACCGAGGGAGCTGTCAGCGAAGCTGACTGAAGGAGTTAATGCCTACGGAATGCAGAATTCTCCTATCAAACAGCATTCTCAATACTCCTTCCGTCAAAAACTTCGTTTTTGCCACCTCCCTCGATGAGGGAGGCTTCGTACATGTTGCATTTCAATAAAAAAATCCTGACGGAAGACCCGTCAGGATTTTTTATTGGTTGGTGTTCAGTCGTTTTCGAGCAGCTCGAGCATGAGGGTGAGCTGATCGACGGAATCGACGTAGGCGTATCTGCCGCCCTTGTATTCGCCCTTGGCGACCGTGGGCATGCCGTCGGCGGCGAGCTTGGCGGTGGTGGCCTTCATGTCCTTGCAGCCGAAGGCGATGTGATGGAGACCTTCGCCGTTCTTTTCGAGGTATTCGAGCCACACCGAGGGGATGTCGTCCATGGGGGAGATGAGCTCGTACTGGATGTTCTCAAAATTGAAGAAGGACTGGTAGATGCGGGCGTGGCAGGGCTGACCGTTGTATTCGGCCTGAGTCTGGTCGTAGCTGTCGGTGGTGATGATGGGCGGCACCGGCACGCCGAGGAACTTCGCCCAGGCTTCGGTGGTCTTTTTGATGTCGCGGCAGAGGATGGCGAACTGCATGACGCGATCGGTGAAAAGCTTCTGTTCCATCTATTTAACTCCTTAACTTTATTACAATGTACAGTCTTGTAGGGGTCGACTCACGCTGCGGCAGACACTTGTGGCTGCAGTCGACCGGGAGATCGTGATCTGCGCCGAGAAGTGCGGGCGGATGAGGGCATCCGCCCCTACGGGGGTAATACGTTTGGCATGATACTGCTTCTGCGCTAAAGCTTCTCGTAGGGGTCGACGCCCACGTCGACCCGAAGGTTTCTGCAAGCATCGACTTGCCGGGCGGATGAAGGCATCCGCCCCTACGGAGGTAATACGTTTGGCATGATACTGCTTCTACGCTAAAGCGTCTCGTAGGGGTCGACGCCCACGTCGACCCGAAGGTTTCTGCAGGCATCGACTTGCCGGGCGGATGAGGGCATCCGCCCCTTGTATAATAAGGTCAAGCAAAAAAGTGGTATAATAGAGGGAGCACTGT
>JAKSPX010000183.1 GCA_024404415.1 Clostridia bacterium
CGCAATGACAAAGAAGGTACATTGTGCTCGTCTCCTGAAAACTGAATACTGAAAATTGAAAACTATCTACGCTCAGGGACGGATTGCCACACCAGTCTGCGGACTGGTTCGCAATGACAAAGAAGGTACATTGTGCTCGTCTCCTGAAAACTGAATACTGAAAATTGAAAACTATCTACGCTCAGGGACGGATTGCCACACCAGTCTGCGGACTGGTTCGCAATGACAAAGAAGGTACATTGTGCTCGTCTCCTGAAAACTGAATACTGAAAATTGAAAACTATCTACGCTCAGGGACGGATTGCCACACCAGTCTGCGGACTGGTTCGCAATGACAAAGAAGGTACATTGTGCTCGTCTCCTGAAAACTGAATACTGAAAACTGAAAACTATTAAACACTTCCTCCCTCCGTCTGCTAAAACACATGGGGAAGGGAGGGGGAAAGGGGGAAACTTTTTTTCAAAAAGCACTTGACAAGTGATAACATTCGTGGTACATTATATCCAGAGTTAGCACTCGGGTAAAGAGAGTGCTAAATCCAAAGAGGCAAGAGACGAAATGAGTGAGTTGACTGACAGAAAAAAGCGCATATTAAAGGCCATCGTCGACGAATACATCGAAACGGCCGAGCCCGTGGGCTCCAAGATCCTGGTTGAGAAATATCAACTTGGTGTTTCCTCTGCCACGCTCAGAAACGAGATGGCGGATCTGGAGGACATGGGGTATCTCATGCAGCTTCACACCTCGTCAGGCCGCGTCCCCTCCAACAATGGCTACCGCTTCTACGTCGACCAGCTCATGAAGGAGCAGACCCTTTCGGAAAGCGAGGTGCGCCGCATCTCCTCGGCCTTCGATTCGAGACTCCACGAATTGGACCGCCTCATCGCCGAAGCCGGGCGCGCCATTTCGGAGATGACCAACTACGCCTCGGTCACCCTCACCCCGCGCATCACGGGCGACGTCATCCGCTCGATCCGCCTGTTCCCCTGCGAACCCAACCTATACGTCTTTGTCATCATCTCGGAATCGGGCCTTGTCAACGACAAGATGATCCGCACCTCCCGCCCCATGAAGGAAAGCGACGTCAATTCCCTTGCGGATGCGTTGAACCGCATCCTCCGCGGCCTTGCGCCGGGGGACATCTCCTTTAGGCACATGGCGGAGCTTGAAAGCGCGGCAGGGGAGGCCAAAGAGCTTTTATACGCCATCCTCGACTACATCAAGACCATCATCGCGGAGTATTCCTCCGAAGAGGTGCACATCGACGGCGCGAATAAGCTTCTTTATTACCCCGAATTCCACGACCTCGACAAAGCCAGAAGCATGTTTGATTTCCTCGGCTCGGTCAACGACGGCTCGTGGATCGCGCGTGACGAGGATGGGGAGCGGAAGCCGGGCGAGCAGGGGCTTGTGAAGATCCGCATCGGCTCGGAAAACGGCATCGCGCCACTCAACGACTCCAGCTTCGTCGTCACCGACATTCAGCTTTCCCCGAATTCGCGCATATATCTCGGCCTTCTCGGCCCGACGCGCATGGATTACGCCCGCGCCTCGGCGAGATTGCAGTTCGTCGCCCGCATCCTCGGGCGCGTGATCGAGGATATCATGGGGAATAACGAGGAGTAGTTTTCAGTATTCAGTTTTAAGATAATACCATCACCCGAGAAAGGAAGAAACAGTCTTGGCAAAGAAGATCAAGGATCAGGAAAATCCCGAAGTCAAAGAAGAAAAAGTGACCGAAGCGACCGAAAACGCCGCCGAAGAAACCAAGGAAACCGAAGCTCCCGCCGAGGAAGCCAAAGAGGAAAAGAAGGACGACAAAGTCACTTCTCTTGAAAAGGAGCTGGCAGACGAAAAGGATCGCTTCCTCCGCCTCGCCGCCGAATACGACAATTTCCGCAAGCGCACCCAGAAGGAAAAGGACCGGATGTATTCCGACGCCGTCATCAAAACGGTCGGCGAGCTCCTTCCCACGCTGGATAACCTCGAGCGCGCCATCGGCGCCGCAGAGGATAAGGAAGACAATTTCTATAAGGGCGTGGAACTGACCCTCAAGACGCTGAAAGAGGAATTTTCAAAGCTCGGCGTCACGGAGATCGAATCCGCCCCCGGCACCGCCTTTGACCCCAACGTCCACGAAGCCATCATGCACGAGGACGACGGCTCGGGCGAAAACGTCATTGCAGAGACCTTCCGCAAGGGTTACACCCGCGAAGGCACCATTGTCAGACCCGCTCTCGTCAAAACGAGAGGTTAAATAGAGTCAAATAAATTTATTGGAGGTATTCTCACATGTCTAAAATCATCGGTATAGATCTCGGCACCACCAACTCCTGCGTCTCCGTCATGGAAGGCGGCGAAGCCGTCGTCATCGCGAACGCCGAAGGCGCCCGCACCACTCCGTCCGTCGTCGCTTTCTCCAAGACCGGCGAAAGAATGGTCGGCCAGGTCGCCAAGCGTCAGGCCATCACCAACCCCGACCGCACCGTTTCCTCCATCAAGAGAGAAATGGGCAGCGATTATAAAGTCACCATCGACGGCAAGAAGTACACTCCTCAGGAGATCTCCGCCATGGTCCTTTCCAAGCTGAAGGCCGACGCCGAAAGCTACCTCGGCGAAAAGGTCACCGAAGCGGTCATCACCGTCCCGGCGTACTTCTCCGACTCCCAGCGCCAGGCCACCAAGGACGCCGGCCGCATCGCGGGCCTCGACGTCAAGAGAATCATCAACGAGCCCACCGCCGCGGCCCTTGCCTACGGCGTGGATAAGGAAAAAGAGCAGAAGGTCATGGTTTATGACCTCGGCGGCGGCACCTTCGATGTCTCCATCCTCGACATGGGCGACGGCATCCTCGAAGTGCTCTCCACCAACGGCAACACCCGCCTCGGCGGCGACGACTTTGATAACCGCATCATGCAGTGGATCATCGCCGAATTCAAGAAGGATCAGGGCATCGACCTCTCGACCGACAAGGCTGTCATGCAGCGCCTCAAGGAAGCTGCCGACAAGGCCAAGATCGAGCTCTCCAGCGTCACCACCACCAACATCAACCTCCCGTTCATCACCGCTGACGCCACCGGCCCGAAGCACCTCGACCTCAACCTCACCCGTGCGAAGTTCGAGTCGCTGATCGCCGACCTCATCGACGCCACCATGACCCCTGTCCGTCAGGCTATGAAGGACGCGGGCGTCACTGCCAATGATCTTGACAAGATCCTCCTCGTCGGCGGCTCCACCAGAGTCCCGGCGGTGCAGGAAGCCGTCAAGAAGCTCACCGGCAAGGAACCCTTCAAGGGCATCAACCCGGATGAATGCGTCTCCCTCGGCGCGGCACTCCAGGGCGGCGTTCTCACCGGCGACGTGAAGGATCTTCTCCTCCTCGACGTCACTCCGCTTTCCCCCGGCATCGAGACCATGGGCGGCGTCTTCACCAAGATCATCGACCGCAACACCACCATCCCGACCAAGAAGAGCCAGGTGTTCTCCACCGCTGCCGACGGCCAGACCTCTGTTGAAGTCCACGTCCTGCAGGGCGAGCGCGAAATGGCCCAGTACAACAAGACCCTCGGCCGCTTCCACCTCGACGGCATCCCGGCCGCTCCGCGCGGTGTTCCGCAGATCGAAGTCACCTTTGATATCGATGCCAACGGCATCGTGAACGTCAACGCCAAGGACCTCGGCACCGGCAAGGAACAGAAGATCACCATCACCTCTTCCACCAACATGTCCAAGGACGACGTCGACAAGGCTGTCCGCGAAGCCGAACAGTTTGCCGAAGAGGATAAGAAGAGACGCGAAGCCGTCGACACCCGCAACGAAGCCGACCAGCTCGTCTACCAGTCCGAAAAGACCCTCGGCGAGATCGGCGACAAGCTCCCCGAAAGCGAAAAGCAGCCGGTCCAGTCGGCTCTTGACGACCTCAGGGAAAAGCTCAAGGGCGAAGATACCGACGCCATCAAGGCTTCCACCGAAGAACTCAAGAAGGCCTTCTACGCCCTCTCCGAAAAGCTCTACCAGCAGCAGGGCGGCCCGCAGGGCAACCCGGGCGAAGGTTACCAGCAGGGCCCGCAGGGCGGCGGCGACGAACATCGACACCCCGATCGCGAT
>JAKSPX010000184.1 GCA_024404415.1 Clostridia bacterium
AAGCATGAACGCCAGCGCGGCGAGGGCCGGGTTGAAGGGCTTCACGCCGGCGCCTTCCTGCCGAAACTGGACGCGGAGGAATTGAAACGCCGCCTTCTCATCGGCCTTGATGAGCTTGACTGGGCGGCGGTAAATATCCGCGGGGTGAAGGCGGTCGTGCAGGCGGTGGAAAGTCCGCCGAAGCCGGAGGATCACACGCTTTCCCCCTCCTCTCCTGCCGACCTTGTCGCGGGGAAGGACGGCGTCGTGCTCTACACCAATATTCTGCGCGGAGAACAGCTCGTTTTCCCCGGCGCGGCGGTGAAAAAGGGCGAGATCATCGCCTCCCACGAGGTGCACGGCGTCGTTCCTGGCACGAAGGAATTCTCCGGCGCGGTCAGGTACGTACACGCCGCAGGCGAGGTCATCGCCCGGCGCGAGGGGCATATCGCCGCCGTTCTGCCCTCCGCGCGTCTGAGCCGGGCCTACACCGGGCGGGAATACACCGAAAAGCGCCTTTATTTTGCGGATTTCCCGATAAAATTTTCGAAAAGCTATGGAAATCCCTATGGCAATAGTGATATAATAAAGAGAAGATCAGAAGTATATCTGCCCGGCGGAAGGGCTTTGCCCATCGCGTTGGAAAAGACGCGGATGACGGAATATGACCCCGTCCCCTCTCCCCTTCCCGCCGAACGCGCCGCGGAGGAGCTGCGGTGCGCCATTGAGGCCTATCTCCTTTCAGGAGCCGAAAGCGGGCAGATCGAAGCGCTTGACTGCGTCCTTTCCGAGGAGGAAGGCTTCTTCCGGATGGACGCGGAGTATATCATAACGGAGGATATCGGGGAGGAAATCCTTTACTCCCCCTGACAAAAGATGCAAAACGTCACTCATACCATCCCGATCGAGCGGATGGACGACATTATCGGTTTATTCGGCAGCTTTGACGAAAACGTGCGACTGGTGGAGGAGCACCTCAAGGTGTCCATCACCAGCCGCGAGGACGAGCTGCGCATCACCGGCGACATTGAGAACGTCGCCAAGGCCGCCAAGGTGGTCGAGGGTCTTCTTGCGCTTCTGAAGCGCGGCGAGACGGTCGACAAACAGCGCGTGATGTACCTCATCATGCTGGTCACCGACGGCGAAGAGGAAAAGATCACCGAGCTCTCCGGCGACGTCATCTGCGTGACCGCCAAGGGCCGCCCGGTCAAGCCCAAGACGGTGGGGCAGAAAAACTACATCAAGACCATTGAGAAAAACACCGTCACCCTCGCAGTCGGTCCCGCGGGCACCGGCAAGACCTACCTCGCCGTGGCCATGGCGGTGGGCGCCTTCCGCGACAAGAAGATCAACCGCATCGTTCTGACCCGCCCCGCCGTGGAAGCCGGTGAAAAATTGGGCTTCCTCCAGAGCAAGGTCGACCCCTACCTCCGCCCGCTTTACGACGCGCTTTTCGACATGCTGGGGGCCGAGACCTACCAGCGCTACCTTGAGCGCGGCAACATCGAGATCGCGCCGCTCGCCTTCATGAGAGGCCGCACGCTGGACGATTCCTTCATCATCCTCGACGAGGCGCAGAACACCACAAGCGAGCAGATGAAGATGTTCCTGACCCGCCTCGGCTTCAATTCCCGCGTCGTTGTGACGGGGGATGTGACCCAGACCGACCTTCCCGACGGCAAGGCCAGCGGCTTCAAGGAAGCGCTGCGCATCCTCCGCGGCATCGAGGGCATCGGCATTTCCGAGCTTTCGGACAAGGATATCGTCCGTCACGAGCTGGTCGGCCGGATCATCAAGGCCTACGAAAGCCACAAAAAGCCGTAACGCCCTCTCAGTCAAAACCTCCGGTTTTGACAGCTTACAGGTCTTCGACCTATCCCCCTTCGTCGGCTTCGCCGACGCATCTCCCAAGTGAGAGCCTTGAAAAAGGAATACGAGGTAACTTATGAAAAAGAACAAGATCGAGATCACGTTAAATGATCAGCAGCCGCTCCGCTACCACGTCCGTGTCATCAAAAAGTGCGTCAATACCGCTTTGGAATTCATGCACGCCGACCTTCCCTGCGCCGTCGAGGTGAGCCTGGTCAACAAGGATGAAATGCAGCGGATCAACCGCGAGACCCGCGAGGTGGACGCACCGACCGACGTTTTGTCCTTCCCGCAGCTCGACATCCGCCCGGGGCAGGCCCTTTCCGAAGTGGTCGAGCCCTACGAGCTCATCAACGGGCGTGTTTTACTCGGCGACGTGGTGCTCTGCTACCCCATTGCGCTTCGTCAGGCGGTGGACGAGGACAGGCCCTACGAGTGGCCGGTGGCTCTCCTGACCATCCATTCCATCCTCCATCTTCTGGGATATGACCACGCGGAGCCCGTGGAGGAAAAGGAGATGTTCGGTCTGACCGACCAGATCATGGCCGCCGCGGACATCCACGACTACGACCGCGAGGCCGAAGCGGCGAAAAAGGCCGCGAGAGAAGCCAAAGAAAAAGAAGAAAACAGCGAAAAGGAATAATAATCATGTCTGATATCAAAAGATGCGGCACCGTGTCGCTCCTCGGCCGCCCCAACGTCGGCAAATCCTCCATTATGAACGCTCTGATCGGCGAAAAGGTGGCCATCGTCTCCCCCAAGCCGCAGACCACCCGCAACCGCATCATCGGCGTTCTGACTGAAGGCGATTCCCAGTTCGTCTTCATGGACACCCCGGGTCTCCATTCCCCGCAGAGCAAGCTCGGTGACCGCATGGTGCGCACCATCTACGAGACCGCCGACGAGGTCGACGCGGCGCTTCTGGTCATCGAAGCCAAAGGCGACGCCCGCATCGGAAAGCCCGAGGAGAAGCTCATCAACCGTCTGAAATCATTGGAGCTCCCCGTCATTTTAGTCATCAACAAGATCGACATCACCGAAAAGCTCTCCATCCTCCCGTGGATCGACGTCTATTCCAAGGCCTATCCCTTCAAGGAGATCATCCCCGTTTCAGCCAAGACCGGCGAGGGGCTGGATGACCTGACCAAGTCGCTCCGCGAGCTTCTGCCCGAGATCGAAGAGGGCGCCTCCCCGCTTTTCGGCGAGGACGAGCTGACCGACCAGCCCGAGCGCGTCATCGCGGCGGAATTCGTGCGCGAAAGACTTTTATGGCACCTCGAAAAGGAGATCCCTCACGGCATCGCCACCCTCACCGAGAACTTTGAAGACAATCAGGGCGTCGCGGAG
Source organism: Clostridia bacterium (assembly GCA_024404415.1). Lineage (GTDB taxonomy): Bacteria > Bacillota > Clostridia > Oscillospirales > QAMX01 > RUG11797. The sequence goes on from JAKSPX010000184.1 coordinate 3,196, forward strand.
GTCGCGGTGGTCATCGTCTGCGAAAAGATGAGCCACAAGGGCATCATCATCGGCAAGGGCGGCAGCATGTTAAAGACCATCGGGAGCGAAGCAAGAACCGAAATGGAAAAGCTCTTCGGCTGCCGCGTCTACCTCACCCTCTACGTCCGCGTCAAGGACGACTGGAGAAACTCAGATTACATGCTTAAGGAATTCGGATATTGATCAGTTAGGAGTGAGAAGTGAGGAGTGAGGAGTTATGGAAGCAGAAAAAACTGTCGCCTATAAGAGTAAACAGTTTGCCATTCGGACGATCAACCTCTACAAGCATTTATGTGAGGATAACAAAGAGTACGTTCTGTCCAAACAGATCCTCCGAAGTGGCACCAGTATCGGAGCTAACATTGCCGAGAGCGAGTGTGCAATCAGCAAAAAGGATTTTCTGTCGAAAATCTATGTGGCATTCAAAGAAGCAAATGAAACGCTTTATTGGCTGGATCTGTTATACGAGACAGATTATCTGACGGAATCCGAATACAATTCCATGAAATCCGACTGCGACGAAATCAAGAGAATCCTCTCCTCCTCAACAAAAACCCTCGCTTCTCAACTCCTCACTCCTCATTCCTAACTCCTAACTTTCAAGAGGTATTTATGCAATCCACACACGAAACCTTCACCGGCGTCGTGCTCCGGGACACCGTCTACAAGGACGCCGACAAGCTACTGACCATCCTCGCGCGCGGCAAGGGCATCATCACCGCCAAGGCACGCGGCGGCATGCGCGAGGTGCTCTGCCGCGCCGGCTTCGGACTTTCAGAACGAGGAGCTTCTTTACAGGCTCTTCGGGGTGAACGCGGAGCTTCTGATAGACCATGCCTGGGGCTGGGAGCCCTGCACCATACAGGACATCAATGCCTATCGC